>JBDLIF010000295.1:0-4090 GCA_039714955.1 Pseudomonadota bacterium
GACCCCACCGGGTTGTAACGCGCCGACAGTTCCGGATAGCCCAGGTGAAAGAAGTAAAAGTTGTCCAAGCGCCCCGCCTTCTTGGCCTCGACATACATGCGCATGAAGAGATCCGAGTCACCCTTGGGATCGATCACGATCACCACATCACCCCGATGGATGTCCTGCGCGATCAGCAGTTCCGCCAGGCGGGTCTTGCCGACACGGGTGGTGCCCAGCACCAGGGTATGACCGACCCGGTCCCCCAGATCCATGTAGATGGGTCTTTCCCCTTCATACAGGCCGACCGCATGCAAGGTGGGATCACCGCCGACCGGTGGCAGGGGTGTCATGGGATTGTTCTGCAGGATGAAACGCAGTACCGGACACAACGGATTGAAGCGGCAGCGGGACAAATAGCGCTGAAAATCCTGCAAGGCCCGTATATATAGAGAGACGAGCGGATTCCCCAGGTGACGCTGCACAAAGCGCTCATGCGCCAGCTCAAACGACCTAGCCCAACGATAGAGCACCCCCTGCTCCTTGTATTTGCGCCCCTCGATCCGTTTCAGATCGGCCAGGCGCTGGGTATGCCTGCCGTCCCACTCGAAACCCATACCCAGAAACAGCTTGCGGCGACTGACCGGCAGGTTCTTCGAAGACATCGTATAGCGTTTCAGGCGTTTCAAGCCCTTCTGATAGCGGCGAATGCGGTAACCCTGCATGAACCGGAACAAACCCAGGCTGCACAGCGTGACTGCCGTCAGGTAAGCCACACTGGGAGTCATCATCAGTAACGAGGGCGCGGTGGCCGCAAGAAAACCAATGGCCAGGTAGGAGAGTGCCGAGAAATACTCCACCGGGGGTCTTAGCAAGGCTTCTACGGGTTGACTGCTCATTGGGAGACGTACCGGTCCGTAATCAGCACCGGGTAGTGCTCGATCTTGAAATATTCCGCAATCGCATCGCCATGCGCGGGAAAGATTGCCAGGCCCTGTGCCAGTTTCAGCAGTTCACGGGCCTCTTCCCCGCTTTCAGCGGCCACCAGCAGACATTGGGCGTTCATCTCGATCAGCGGCTGCAGGTTGCGCATGATCCATGCTTTGGACAGGTCATCCGTGCCGATCACACAGATGGGGTAGATCATGGCCGCAAAGTAACTCTCCCGTTCCCGCGTCAGCCTGCGGGGTGTCAGCCGCGAGGTCCGGATCGGGAAGGTCTTCTCCGGTGTCGGACCGGCGGCATCCGCCTCGGGCAGTTCTTTGAACAGCCAGGAATTGCGAAAGTCCGGGGTCTCTCCAGCGGAAAACAGTGTCTTATAGCGGGCGATCGATACCCCTTGACCCGCATCGTAGATAACCAACGGCTCAGCCTGTACCTGTGAACCGAAGAGCAGCAAACACACAAGAAACATTCCTCTCATCGGTCAGCGTCTCCCACTCAGCACCAGGGCGAGCCTCTCGCGCACGCGGCTTTTATACCGCTCGGCCCTGCCGGCATGGTTGGGCGCATGGTACTGACCGATCGCCTTCTCAAAAGAACCACTCGCCAGGTAGTAGCCCTGAATCATCGCCGCGGCGGTCTCCAGATTGATATAGGGGTCAGTGGCCTCCCAGAGGGAACTGAATAATTTGCCGTTCCAGCGCCAGTTGACCTGGGCAGGACCGACATCGAAATTGGTCTCGCCCTGCGCCAGTAAGCCGTTGAGATGATCGAACAGCGCCTGGCGCGATTCAAAATAGAGTCCCTTGCCTGCCACGTTCGCGGTCCAGGGCCAGGGCCTGCCGATACCCGGCCCTTCGGATTCGGTCAGGGCGACGGAATAAAACAACGCCGGCGGAATGCCGTAGGCTATGGCGATCGACTGATAACCCTCGGGTACTTCTCCAACCGCAGGGAGTGGCATCAGCAGGATCAACAGCGGGAGCCAGCCCTTCATTGGATCACGCCCTCATCCTGGATCTGTGAAATGGACTGACTGGAATCGTCATAGTAATAGGCAGCAGGCAAGGCGGGCCTGCCATACTGGGCATACATGCCGTTATCCATGTTCAGGGTAATCGTGCCGCCTTGAAGATCACTCGGATCGAGTGCCTGGTCATTAGCCCAGCTGCCGATCGATGCTTCCGATTCACCTATGAAATAGATATCGAGCACCGTACCCGGCATCTGTCGTGTTCTGATTCGACTGAACCAGTCATCGCAACGCGCACATTGCGTGTTGAGGAACAACACATAACGGTCCCCCAGGGCGTTATCATCAGGAATCGCTTGCGCTTGGCGAAAGCTCTTTATGGAAGACGTAACGCCTGCCTGGTGGAATTGCTCGTAGAAAGAGGCCAGATCAATGATCGGCTCTCCGCCGTAAAGCGCATCAAAGGCCTGCATGTAGGCCTGATTGAAGGCGATGAACTGGCTCTGCAGCCGGTATTCCTTCTTCGCCATCATCACGGCATAACGCTCAAGTTCCTGGGTGTTGCGTGCGTAGATCCCGAGCACCATGATCGGATCGACATCCTTCCATTGGTAGCGGCCCTCTCCTTGCATGACCGTTTCATAGCGTGTCCACTCTTCCGGTGTGACTTCCCAGCGCCGCGCCAGTTGCTCGATGCGTTTTATGCGATCCTCAGCAGTGACTTCCTGTTGTCCGTATGACCAATCCGTGTGCTGAACCGCCGACAGCAGCGGACCCCTGGGTGATCCCGGAGACGCTGAAACATCGAATGCCGTTGCCGGACCGCAAAATGGCGCCAGGATGATGAGCGCGGAAAGCAACCGAGATTTAATCATTGAGTGTGACCTCCACATACCGACCGGAAAGATGATTCTGATGATGCAGAATCTTGACCTTGTCCAGATCCACCCCTTCCCGCCGCCAGAGCTTTTTGACCGAAAGCGCACGACCAACAGAAAAGCGTTCTCGCTCATGCGTTAAGGATGCGGTGTTAGGGAACTCTGTCGCCTCATAAACACCCAGCAAGGTGACATGCTGGGCATCCGTTACAGCGGGGATCATGGCCAATGCCTTTTCAATGCCTCTTGGCCCTAATACTTCACCGTTTCGGGGAAACCAGACACGAAAGACTTGTGTATTATCTGGCTTAGGGGATTGAACACGGGGCACTCCCGTCAATGGGAGGCTGGCGTACCGGACATCCTCATGGACGGCTGTCGGTACGGTGGCAACCGCAGGTGTAATGAAGGCGCTTTCCTTAACTGCCTGTGGTTTCACTAACGGTTTAATCGAATAGTGAGAGGCGACAATCTCACCGTCATTGACTTGCTGTAAGGCCACACGGCGGTTTTCATGGGTGCAGAGATAACGCTTGGCGCGCCAGGCCACGGTCAGATCGCGCTCGGTCCTCTGGCAAGGTTTGACGGAGAATGAATCAAGGGCAGTATCAGGGCTTGCAACCACTTCACTCATCGGGGCCAGCTCGCCCGATCGCTCACCCGTGGCAACAGACGCGCAACCGGACAGCCAGGCAGGGATGATACAAACGATGAAAGCCAGACGCAGGATCATCTTCAGCTGCTCCTTTTACAGACCTTTGCTTTGGCCTGATCGCTCAGTCTGATCACACCGATACAATTCGGACGTTGTATCGACTGGATGGACCAGCCCGCACGGGTATCGCCGACTGCAACGACCGTGGTTGTGTCCTGTAGTTCCAGCACCGCACTGTCCCGGTCGCCCCATTGATCGATGGACAGCAGTTGAAAGGCCGGTCGCGCCTGACGCTTACGGGTGGCCTTGGTTCTGATCTGACGAAGCCGCTCACTGTTCTTTCCCACATGGGCTTCGAGAGTTGCAATTCTTTGATTTAAAGCATCGATCTGACTTGAATACTCAGCAATCAACGCCCTGCTCTGTTCAAGTCTTGTCACCACCTCCTGGATGCTGCTGCCCTGACGGGCAACAGCATCACGCTGCTTTGTAACCAGGGTAGATGTCTGTTGAAGTGTCTGTTCCAGTGTTTGGATATTTTCATCAATCCTTTCAACGGAACCCTTATCCGCTACATCATTCCGAGCATGCTCGACGGGAGTCATGGGGGTTAGTGGTGCGACAGCAAGCGTTTCATGACTGGTAATATCTGTTATGGCCTCT
>JBDLIF010000296.1:0-4076 GCA_039714955.1 Pseudomonadota bacterium
ATCTCCTGGGGACCGATCCCATCGATCGGTGAGAGATGGCCTCCCAGCACGAAATAGAGGCCGCGGTAGTCGATCGCCTGTTCGATGATCTTCAGATCCGCTGGGGTCTCGACCACGCACAGCAGCGAGCCATCCCGCTGAGAATTGGCGCAGAGACTGCACAGCTCCGTCTCTGTCAGGGTCCGGCAGCGACTGCAGCGGCCGATCCGCTGCATGGCCTCCGCGAGTATCCTGGCGAGATGACGACCGCCCTCGCGATCCCGCTCCAACAGGTAATAAGACATTCGCTGGGCGCTTTTTGCTCCCACCCCTGGCAGACAGCGCAGGGCACTGATCAGTTGATCCAGCAGTGGCGCTGACGACATTGGGTTCAGAACGGCAGCTTCATGCCTGGGGGCAGATTCAGGCCGGCGGTCAGACCGGACATGCTCTCCTGCATCTTCTGGCTTATCCGCTGATTGGCATCATTCATCGCCGCTGCGATCAGGTCCTCCAGCATCTCTTTGTCATCCCCCATCAGGCTGTCGTCGATCTCCACCCGGCGGGTCTCGTGCTTACCGTTGACGGTGATCTTCACCAGGCCACCGCCCGATTCGCCGGTCACCTCCTCCTGGGCCAGTTTCTCCTGGGTCTCCTGCATCTCGGCCTGCATCTTCTGGGCCTGCTTCATCAAATTACCTATGCCACCTTTCATGCTGATTTCCTCATTTATTGGCTACACTTTGATATTAATAACAATATGTTATTCAACATACTTAATATTTTTCGACAGTTAGTCACATCAATCCACCGGCTTCACGGAATTGGGCACCAGGCGCGCATCGAAGTGCTCCTCCAACTCACGCACCAGGGGATCATTGGCGAATGCCTGCTCCGCCTGCTGCTGCCGTTCAGCCTGTTCTCTGGCCTGGCGTTTGGCCGGGGTCTCGAGCTCGGAATCCTCCGCGGTGATCCGCAGCCTCACCTGTTCACCGAGACGCTTTCTTACACCTTCCAGCAAACGTTTCTCCGATTGCCCCACGCGCAGTTGCTTTTTGCCGGGATCGAGCTTGAGGTGCAGGGTCTTGCCATCCCAACTCTGAAATACACAGTTGTTGGCCAGTTGACTGGTGATGCCACCCAGCTTGAGACTGGCGGCGAACGCATCCCACTGACTGGGGTCCGCCGGCTGGTCTTGCACCACCGATGCCGCTTCAGTGGACTTTCGCGGGCTTGGAGGCTCGATCGTCTTGGTTGTGGGCACGGCTGTCGGCCGCGCCTTGCCGCTCGGTCGCAATACTGTTTTCCCGACCCTAGCACCTGAATCCATCGGCTTGAAGGCCAGCATGCGCAACAGCACCATCTCAAAACCGCTGCGGGGATCTGGCGCCAGCGGCAGCTCCTGCTGTCCGCTCAGACCGATCTGATAGAAGAGCTGCACATCCTCCGGCATCAGTGCCTGGGCAAACCCGGTGAGCCGAGCTTCGTCATAGGCCTCATCCGGCTTCAGGCCCGGAATCGTCTGCAGCAGCGCCAGCTGATGCAGCAACCCCAGCAGATCCTGCAGGGCGGTAGCGAAGTCCGCCGCCAGCTCCGCCATCTCGGCCACCCGCTGCAACAGGGCTTCACCATCCCCATTGGCCAGGGCCTCCACCAGACCATAGACCGGATCGCCGCCGATGGCACCCAGCATGCTGCGCACATTGCTGCCGCTGACAGCGCCGGCGCCAAAGGCGATGGCCTGATCCAGCAGACTGAGCCCATCGCGCATACTGCCATCCGCACCCCGGGCCAGCAGCGAGAGCGCCTCCTCATCGAAGCCGATCTTCTCCTGCTGCAGGATGTGTTTGAGCTGGCCTTCGATCTGCTCCCGGGAGAGCCGCTTGAGATTGAACTGCAGGCAGCGCGAGAGCACGGTGACCGGCACCTTCTGCGGATCGGTGGTCGCCAGGATGAACTTCACATGTGGAGGTGGTTCCTCAAGAGTCTTCAGTAAAGCATTGAAACTACTCGCTGAAAACATATGGACCTCATCGATCAGATAGACCTTGTAGCGGCCCCGGACCGGTGCGTAGGGAACGTTCTCCAGCAGCTCCCGGGTCTGATCCACCTTGGTGCGGGAGGCCGCATCCACCTCCAGCAGATCCACGAAACGCCCCTCCTCGATCTCCCGGCAGGCGCTGCAGACCCCGCAGGGGGTGGCACTCACACCCGTTTCGCAATTCAGGGATTTGGCGAAGATCCTCGCCAGGGTGGTCTTGCCAACGCCCCGGGTGCCGGTAAACAGATAGGCGTGGTGCAGCCGGTCATTGTCCAGCGCGTTGCTCAGCGCCCTGACCACATGCTCCTGACCCACCAACTGACTGAACAGCTGGGGCCGCCACTTCCGGGCAAGTACCTGATAGGACATGAAAACGAAAATATTAAAAAAGGAAAAATCGAGCTGGGAGTTTAACCCGAATCCGGTGATGATTCACGATGTGCACCCGATATTCTTTTTCGCGCCCATGGGGCGCTCCTACAGATTTGGAAATGTCCTGCAGGAGCGGGCCATGCCCGCGAATAATCTATGGATATACCGCCCATAGCAGATATATAAAAAGAGCTTCGCCTGTAGGTC
The DNA here is from genome assembly GCA_039714955.1 of Pseudomonadota bacterium. Lineage (GTDB taxonomy): Bacteria > Pseudomonadota > Gammaproteobacteria > Chromatiales > Chromatiaceae > JASJBU01. Next base: position 2,600 of record JBDLIF010000296.1, read on the forward strand.
ATCCAAGTGACTTTGCGAGATCAGGTGTTTTTATCAACCAGTCGACCCGTCACATATTTATGCAGCACGCTGGACATCAGCGTTTGATAAGGCAACCCCTCAATCAGGGCTTTCTCATGCAACAATTCAAGATCCATTTCCGATATGCGAATATTGACCCGTTTATCCTTCTTAAACGTATTTTTTGCTGTGGCTCTGTACCTTGCCTCATCTGCTGGATTCATGACAGAAACCCATTCATCATTTTCATAGGATTCCAGGATTTCCTTCTCTTCTTGACTGAGTTTATGACTCATCACTCACCTCAATATATTTTCTCGTCGCTTTACGGCTTGGAATGATGGTTTTCAGGAAGATTTCAGCCTCATTTTCAATGAATGGAACCAGATAGGCATAACCACCAATATCCACGATAAACATTTTTTGATTTGGGTATTTTGATGAATTTGGATGCGATATGACATCCAAAAGCCCATCTCTTTCAATCTGGTAAATCACCCGTTCAAAGGATATCTCACGCTCCCTGATTAACTGATCATTCTTTTCAGAATTCCAAGCAAAGTGCTTCATGACCATAAATTAGCACATTGTGTGCCTTTTGCAATCAGAGCGTATTTTTTCGCGCCCATGGGGCGCTCCTACAAATCCGGGAGCGCCCTGTAGGTGCGGGCCATGCCCGCGAAAGTGATGGAGTGCGGATATATGTCTAGAGATGATGCTTAGTCCAGCCATGGAACATAAATCATGATCTCCTACTTATTGTCTAAAATAGATATAGCTACTGATGCTTTGACGCATGGAGTGGCCGATGCATGGAATAGTTCTGAAAACCCTTGAAGCAAGATGTAACACCCTGACTACAGGATAGTTATATTAGACTAATTATATATACTAATAAGGAGTTTTACGAAACGGTTCACACCAGCGATGCTTCACCTTTCGTGGGGCATAAAAAAAGCGCTACGAGGGAAGAGGGAAGCTCCCACAGGACGTTATCCAAGGACAATATATATGTCGTATGAAAGCAAACTTGAACAGTTGATTAGAGAACGTATTGCGGAGTACGAAGACGAACGCTTGCTCAAACGAAAATTGAAGGCTTGTCTGGATAAGAGCGTAGTTCCCATGTGTCTTGGTTATCCATGTTCTGTATACCATCCAAGGCCACTCCATCATGCACCGGAGACCACGGATTTTATTTTTAAGCCGGGCGGCAAGCTGAGTAATGGTGTGCCGAAAGTGCTGAGTGGCGATTTGGTTGGAGGCTATCCACTCGGCGTCTACAATCCCAAAGTGCATTTGCAGTCATCCATCTGCTGTAACCATCCTGTTGCCGCGGCACCCATCTGTCTCTGACTGCGACAATATCAATCTTCCTTTGCGGACAAATCCTTACCTGATTACCCCTGAAACTCAGCCACTTTTCGCAGCCGTGCGTGGTGCTAATCACATGATTGCGAAGGTGTATCTGGGGTGT
>JBDLIF010000297.1:0-4068 GCA_039714955.1 Pseudomonadota bacterium
GAGCCGGTTGACGGTGGCACCCACCGTCTCCCACATGCGGCGCACCTCCCGTTGGCGTCCCTCCATGATCACCACGTGGAACCAGCGATTGATGCCCTCGCCGCCGGATTCGACGATCTCCTCGAAGCGGGCCGGGCCATCCTCCAACTCGACCCCGTGGGTCAGCTGCTTGAGCTGCTCTGCGCTCACCTCGCCCATTACCCGCACCGCATACTCCCGCTCCACCTGACGGCTGGGATGCATCAGGCGGTTGGCCAGTTCCCCGTCGGTGGTGAGCAGCAGCAGTCCGGAGGAGTTGAGATCGAGCCGGCCAACCGGGATCCAGCGGCCATGCTTCAGCTTGGGCAGGCGTTCGAAGACCGTACGGCGGCCCTCCGGATCCTTACGGGTCACCAACTCGCCTTCCGGTTTGTTGTAGACCAGCACCTCCCGCTCTGGCGCCTCCAGACGCCGGTGGGCCACCGGACGCCCATCCACCTTGATCTGGTCGGCAGGCACGACCCGCTGCCCCAGACGCGCCAGCTCATTGTTGACCATCACTCGCCCGGCGCTGATCCAGCCCTCGATCTCGCGGCGCGAACCCATGCCTGCGTTGGCCAGGACCTTTTGCAGACGCTCACCGACCACTGGATTAGTCTGTTTCATCTTGTCGCCGTGCCAACTCTTCCGGCAGATCGGTCATGGAGTCCGTCTCGCCATCCGGATCGAAATCGATGGCATTATCAGGACGCGCTACTGTCTCCTTCTCTCCTGACTCCGGCGCCTGATGCACCACACCTGAATCGGTTTCGCCATCCGGATCGGTCTCGATCAGGTCTTCCAGATCATCGTCTTGCATGCGGTCCACCTCGATGTTTGTCTGTTGTTCTGCAGTTTGGGAATCCGACCCCTGCAGATCCGGGTCCTGCAACTCCAGCTCGCGATTGATCGATTCCAGATCGCGAATTTCCGCCAGGCTTGGCAGCTCACCCAGGCCCTTCAGGTTGAAATAGTCCAGGAACTCCTTGGTGGTGGCATAGAGCGCCGGTTTACCCGGCACGTCCCTATGCCCCACCACCCTGACCCACTCCCGCTCGGTGAGGGTCTTGACGATGTTGGTGCTGACGCTGACACCCCGGATATCCTCGATCTCGCCCCGGGTGATGGGTTGCCGATAGGCGATCAGGGCCAGGGTCTCGAGCAGGGCCCGGGAGTATTTTGGTGGTCGTTCCGCATAGAGCCGGGAGACCCAGGAGGCGTATTGGGAACGCACCTGGATGCGAAAGCCGCTACCTACCTCGGCTATTTCGATGCCCCGGCCGGCATACTCCTCGGTCAGTTCGCCCAGGACCTCGCGCAGCTGCTGCTTATCCGGCCCGCCGCCCTCGTCCGCCGCTCCCGGCTCCCCGCCTCCCGCGACACTTACACCTCCCTGTGTGTCGAACAGTCCCTGCAGCTGATCCAGGCTCAAGGGGCGACCGGCCGCCAGCAGGGCAGCCTCCACGATCTGTTTCAGTTCTCGTATGGATGACATATCAGGATGAGAGGGCTTTGACATGAATGGGCGCAAAGGGCTCCGCCTGCACCAGTTCCAGCAGGGTGCCTTTGATCAACTCCAGGATAGCCAGAAAGGTCACCACTACTCCCAGGCGGCCTTCGGTAAAATCGAACAGATCGGTAAACTCGGTAAAACCTTCACTGTTCACCTTTTCCAGCACCAGGGACATCCGCTCCCGCACCGAGAGCGCCTCCTTCTCCACCCGGTGGCTGGTGAACATGTCGGCCCGATGCATGACGTCATGGAAGGCCAGCAGGATCTCCCGCAGGTCCACGTCCGGGTCTTTGGCCTCCACATGTCTGTCCACCAGTTCCGCATGGGCCTGAAAATTGTCCCGGGTCATATGGTTCAGGCCGTCCAGGTCCTCGGCGGCCTGTTTGAATCGCTCATACTCCTGCAGACGGCGAATCAGTTCGGCCCGTGGATCCCCTGCCTCATCCTCCTCGCTCACCGGGCGCGGCAGCAGCATGCGGGATTTGATCTCCGCCAGCATGGCCGCCATGACGAGATATTCCGCCGCCAGTTCAAGACGCATATCGGACATCATCTCGATGTACTCGATATACTGTTCGGTGATCTCCGCGATGGGGATATCGAGGATATCCAGGTTCTGCCGTCTGATCAGATAGAGCAGCAGATCCAGCGGCCCCTCGAAGGCATCCAGGAAGACCTCCAGGGCATCCGGTGGGATATAGAGATCGGTGGGTGGCTTGGTGAAGGGCTCACCCTGCACCATGGCAAAGGGCATCTCCTCCTGCTCCGGATGGTGGTGTGGGTGTGTCTCTGTCTGTGACATATTTAAATTTTATTTATCCGCAAATGAACGCTGATCAGGAAAAATCCAGCGACATCACCTGACGGACCTCCCGCATGGTCTCCTTCGCCACTTCCCGTGCCCGCTCCGAGCCCGCCTCGATGATGCTGCGCACCTGTTCCGGCTGGGCCTCAAACTCCGCCGCCCGCTCCTGCATCGGCTTCAATTCGAGCAGCACCGCTTCGATCACCGGGGCCTTACAGTCGAGGCAACCAATAGCGGCGCTGCGACAACCATCCTGCACCCAGCCTTTCACCTCAGCATCGGAATAGACCTGGTGAAACTGCCAGACCGGGCACTTGTCCGGATCGCCCGGGTCATTGCGCCGCACCCGGTTGGTATCGGTGGGCATGCGTTTGAGCATGGTCTCCAGCCCCTCCGGCGACTCGCGCAGGGAGATGGTGTTGCCGTAGGATTTGGACATCTTCTGCCCATCCAGACCTGGCATCTTGGAGGCCCTGGTCAGCAGGGGCTGGGGCTCCACCAGGATCACCCGGCCACTGCCCTCCAGGTAGCCCAGCAGGCGCTCCCGATCATCGACCGTGATGTTCTGCTGGGCAGCGAGCAGCTCCCGGGCAGCCAGCAACGCCTCTCCATCCCCCTGCTCCTGGTAGGCACGGCGCATGCGCTCGAAGTTTTTCGCCTGCTTCTTACCCATCTTCTTCTGGGCCTGTTGCGCCTTCTGCTCGAAATCGGCTTCGCGACCGTAGATATGGTTGAAGCGCCGCGCTACCTCACGGGTCAGTTCAACATGGGCCACCTGGTCCTCACCCACCGGTACATGGGCCGCCTTGTAGATCAGGATATCCGCCGACTGCAGCAGTGGATAACCGAGAAAACCGTAGGTGGCAAGGTCCTTCTCCTTCAGCTTCTCCTGCTGATCCTTGTAGCTGGGCACGCGCTCCAGCCAGCCCAGCGGGGTAATCATGGAGAGCAGCAGATGCAGCTCGGCGTGTTCCGGTATGTGAGACTGGACGAACAGGGTCGCCTTTTCCGGATCGACACCGGCTGCCAGCCAGTCGATAACCATGTCCCAGATACTCGTGGGGATGACGGTGGGATCGTCGTAGTGGGTAGTCAGGGCATGCCAGTCAGCGACGAAAAAGAAACACTCGTGCGCATGCTGAAGCTCTACCCAGTTCTTCAACACACCATGGTAGTGGCCGAGGTGCAGGCGACCGGTAGGCCGCATGCCGGAGAGCACACGGGCTGGCTGTAGCGATGCGTTCAAATTCAACTCCTTGTGGAACCGAGAATTACCGGAACATATTGCATGACGATATCGCTGGCGGGTAGCAGACTGATGGTCAACCCAACCAGCGGCCAGAGAACCAAACCCAGCAGGCCGGTGGCCAGCAGCAATATGACGATGAGCAGGCCAAAACCTTCAAGACGTGAATAGACCTGGGCCATCTTTGGCGGCAACAGGGAATTGAGCACCCGGCCCCCATCCAACGGCAGGATCGGCAGCATATTCAAGGCCATCAGGACCGAATTGATGAGTACGCCGGCCACCCCCATCAATACCAGTGGCACCGCAATCCACTGGAAAGTCTCCAGTAGAGCAACGCCCAGATGAATACCCAGCGCCCAGAGCAGCGCCATGACCAGGTTGGCCCCCGGCCCCGCCAGGGCCACCAGCGCCGTATCGCGGCGTGGATTGTGCAGGTTGTTGTAGTTGACCGGTACCGGCTTGGCCCAGCCGAACACGAAACCA
>JBDLIF010000298.1:0-4047 GCA_039714955.1 Pseudomonadota bacterium
CTAAGTTACTCTCCCGAAACACTTATTCAGAGTATGGATTTTGGGGCTGAAAAACCGTCCAGTTTAGTGTTACTCAATGTTTAAGAGCATCGTTGGGTGCATTTGCGTGATGCCCTTGACGGCAGGTTGCTAAAGAGGCATGCTCAAATCATGAAACTTCGCCAGCACACAAGAGATCTGTTTGTGGTACGCCGACCGTCCATCTGGGCAGTGCCGCTGCCATCCGTGTGCCGGGAGGGGGACTCTTAGCGTTCAGTCCCTAACAAGTTCGAATTTCCTCAAGGCCGCGGATGGTGACATCCGCGGCCTTTTTGTTTTCAGACCTCAAGAAAAGGAGATGAAAGTCATGTCTGTCCCGGCCGCCTATCTGGGCGTTGTGCTGATCTGGGGAACCACGCCACTGGCGATCAAGTGGAGTGGCGAGGGTGTGGGATATCTGTTCGGTGTGACTGGACGGATGGTGATCGGTGTGGTGCTGGCCCTGCTGCTGGTGCATCTGATGCGCTTGTCTCTGCCCTGGCATCGGCTGGCGCGCCGCACCTATCTGGCTGCCGGGCTGGGCATCTACCTGGCGATGACCGCTGTATATTGGGCATCACAGTATATACCCTCGGGTTGGCTGGCGGTGGTGTTCGGGCTCAGTCCAATCGTCACCGGTGTGATGGCCAGATTATGGCTGCAGGAGCAAGGGCTGACCCTCATCCGGCTGCTGGCCATGCTGGTGGCGCTTAGCGGCCTGATCCTGATCTTTGGCGCCGGCATGGTCCAGGGTGGGCAGATGGTGCTGGGGTTGGTTGGTGTACTGGTATCGGTGCTTATCCATTCCGCCAGCTCAGTCTGGGTGAAGCGGTTCAATGCCGGGCTGCATGGGCTTGTGGTGACAACCGGCGGGCTGATCTACGCGACCCCCCTGTTTCTGTTGACCTGGTTGCTGCAGGGAGAGACGTGGCCCGCCCATATCGAACTGCGTGCGGGTACGGCGATTGTCTATCTGGGCGTCATCGGCTCAGTGCTCGGTTTTGCGCTCTACTACTATGTGCTTCATCATGTGGAGACCACGCGGGTTGCCTTGATAACCCTGGTCACCCCGGTGATTGCACTCCTGGTTGGCCAGTGGTTCAACGGGGAAATGGCCGATATGCAGGTCTGGATCGGCACCCTGCTGATCATGACCGGCCTGCTCGGCTTTGAGCTGGATAGCCATTGGCTCAGACGCTGGCGCGCAACAGAGGGAGGGTCTGGATAGACAGACCTTCCTGATTACGTCCAATACTCAGCCAGAATAAGCGATGCTACGACTCATGTATCCGCGATGTCTGAATCAAGCCTGAAAGACACGCCGTGAATACGTCCATGTAGGCTCGGCTGCAGCCTCCAGGCCGCAGACGGTCTTTCAGACTTGGTCCAGATATCGCTTCGACCAAATTGTGAAATTTCATCTCTTTCAGCATGGGATCGTTGCTGAGTCTTGGACTTAATCAGCATTACTTTTGCAAGTATCGATAACGCAGGGATGCGCTGCTATCCTGGCCAGCCCCGTCGCTCAGAGCTCGACACCATACTGCTCCCGATAGGCGCGGATGCGGCTCAGTGAGTCTGCCGAATCTGGCTTTTCCTGAAGATATTCGATCAGCTGCTGCAGCCGCACGATGGATGTTACGGGCATGCCGTAGTCCCCTTCGACCTCCTGAATGGCGGAACGCTCGCCCTGGCCCCGTTCCTGACGATCGAGGGCAATGACCACACCGGCGGGGGTGGCATTCAGGCCCTGAATGATCTCCACCGACTCACGCACCGAGGTGCCGGCGGATATCACATCGTCGATGATCATCACCCTGCCCTCCAGGGCATGCCCGACGATGACGCCGCCTTCACCGTGGTCCTTCGCCTCCTTGCGGTTGAAGGCATAAGGGACGTCCCGGCCATGCCGGTCGTAGAGGGCCGCGGCAGTCACCGCTGCCAGGGGAATGCCCTTATAGGCCGGGCCATAGAGCAGGTCGAACTCAATGCCGGAATCCGCGATCGCCTGGGCGTAGTAGCGCCCCAGCCGGGCCAGGCTGGCGCCGGTATTGAACAGTCCGGCATTAAAGAAATAGGGGCTGATACGGCCCGACTTGAGGGTGAATTCGCCAAAGCGCAGCACCCCGACATCCAGGGCAAAATCGAGAAATTCGCGTTGATAATCCTGCATGGAAGCGTTTCCGGTGAGAAATTTGCGCCTAATTGTAACCTGGAAGTGTTTGTTTCGGGGACTTACTGGAAGCTGACACTTATAATGCGGCCAATTTTTTAGCAGATGGTGGCTGAGTGGGCTCGACAAAAAGACTTACCGATTGGCTTGATGCCTTGAGCGTTTATTGGCAGCCCCGGGTGCGCGGCATGCTGTTTCTCGGCTTTTCCGCCGGTCTTCCCCTGTTGCTGGTCTTCGGCACCCTGTCATTCTGGTTGCGGGAGGCGGGGATCGAGCGCAGCACCATCGGCTTTATCAGCTGGGTGGCACTGGCCTACGGCTTCAAGTGGGTCTGGGCGCCGCTGGTGGATCGTCTGCCCCTGCCCTGGCTGACCCGGTGGCTGGGCCGGCGTCGCAGCTGGATGCTGTTCGCCCAGCTGCTGGTGATCGTCGGCCTCACCGGGATGGCCCTCTCTGATCCGACGGATGGCATCGTCCTATTTGCCTCGCTGGCGCTGCTGGTCGCCTTCTCCTCCGCGACTCAGGACATCGCCATCGATGCCTACCGCATCGAGTCGGTGGAGGAGCTGCTGCAGGGCGCCATGGCCTCCAGCTATATGGTGGGGTACCGGCTGGCAATGATCATGAGCGGCGCCGGGGCGCTGGCGATTGCCGCCTATTTCGATCCGGCCGAGGATGTCTACCAGCAGAGCGCCTGGATGGCGGCCTATCTGAGCATGGCGGGCATGATGCTGGTGGGGGTGATCACCGTGCTGGTCATCGATGAGCCGGAGGTTCAGGCGGATCGAGGCACCAGGGAGCGCGAGGCCAAGGCTGACGCAGCGATTGAAAGACAAAATTGGCTGCCGACTCCGTTGCAGGCCTTTGTTGAGTGGTTTTATGATGCGGTGATCAGCCCCTTTGCCGATTTCATCGGTCGCTATCGCTGGCAGGCCCTGCTGATTCTGGCGCTGATTGCAACCTACCGTATCTCCGACGTGGTACTTGGGGTGATCTCCAATGTCTTCTATGTGGATCTGGGATTCAGCAAGGCCGAGGTGGCGGCGATCACCAAGGTCTATGGGGTGATCATGACCCTGCTGGGCGCCGGGCTTGGCGGTTTGCTGATGGTCAGACTGGGGGTGATGCGGATTCTGTTTGTGGGCGGACTGCTGGCGGCGGCGACCAACCTGCTGTTTGCCCTGCTGGCCACTCTGGGGCACGATGTGCTGATGCTTACGCTTGTGATCTCCATCGACAACCTGAGTGCCGGATTGGCCACCGCCGCGTTTGTGGCCTATCTGTCGAGCCTGACCAATGTCTCCTATTCGGCCACTCAGTATGCCCTGTTCAGTTCGGTGATGCTGTTGCTGCCCAAGTTTCTCGGAGGCTTTTCCGGGGTGATGGTGGATGGCCTGGGCTATCCGAGCTTTTTTCTGATCACAACCTTGCTGGGGGTGCCGGTACTGGTGTTGATATTGTTGGCAATGCGTTACATCCCCTCCAGCGGGTATAGAAAACATGCTTGAGCAGTCTGGGTATCTTGCTGCATTTGTGGTCGGCCTGTTAGGTGTCGGGCACTGTGCCGGCATGTGTGGCGGGATTATAGGCGCACTGACCTTCGGCCTGCCTGAGAAGATCCGCTCGAACGTCGGCAACACCCTGCCTTATCAACTTGGTTACAACCTGGGACGGATCACCAGTTATACGCTGGCTGGCGGCATCATGGGGGGGCTGGGCATGCTGCTTGCGGAGATCATGCCCATCTATATCGCCCAGCAGGCCCTGCTGGTCATCGCCGGGCTGTTCATGATCTTTCTGGGGCTCTATCTGGGGGGCTGGTGGCTGGGGCTGGCGCGCATCGAAAGGCTGGGAGG
>JBDLIF010000299.1:0-4026 GCA_039714955.1 Pseudomonadota bacterium
CTGCTTGTTTGTCCGCCTGCGGACTAACCCGATCAGCAGCAGACCGAACAGCGCCAGGCCATAGTTGAGATACTCCCAGAACACCTGGGATTCCCGATCCAATGGATCGAGGGTACGTGAAAAATGGGCTCGACCGCGAATGGCAAGCAGGCCGCGATCCTCCAGCGACCAGTCGATGGCATTCTCCACCAGTTGCACCGGTTTGAGATAACGGGTGCCCAGCCCGGAGGCGGCTAGATCCAGCATCTTGTCGGTGAGAAAGCTATTGGAGGCGAACAAAATAATGCGCGCCGACTCGGGGGAGCGGTCGATCACCCGGGTGATGACCGGTTCTTTCTGTTCATCTGTGCCTGCCTCGGCGTCATCCTTCTTATCGCTCTTTGCAGGCTCCGCTTCGGTATCCGCCTGTTCCTCTTGAACGGCCAGCGGCGAAGATTTGTCTTTGAAGAAGGAGTCGAAACGACCCTCCACCGCTACCGCCAACAATCGCGCACCCCGTTGCGCTCCAGCCGGGAAACCGAGCGAGCCGTGAACCTGGAAGTCGGGCTGGATATCCAGGTTGTCAGCGGTCCACGTCTTATCCGAGCTTTCCAGCAGGCGAATCACCTTGCGGCCTTGGTTCTTCTGCTCATCCAGCGTTATGGGCGAGGACCAGGTCATGGTAACCTGGTCGATGCCCGCGGCCAGGCCGCTCCCCTGCTCGATGCCATCACCGCGGATATCACTAAAATAAGGGTAATCCACCATCTGGGTCTCCTGCACCGTAAAACCACCGATACGGCGATTAACCGGGATCGGGAAGGCGGCATTCTGCGGATCGAGCACCATCTGCTGTTCCAAGGTCACGCCGTGGTGGGCCAGCCAATCATTCAAACCGGATTCGTGTTTACGGGCGGACAGCGTCCCCTGGCTTTCGATATCGAAGGGCGATGTGGCCATGATCACGGTGCCGCCGCGCATCAGGAACTGATCCACGGCGAACAGCTGCTTCTGGTCCAGCGTGTCCGGCGAGGCCAGCAGCAGCAGATCGGCCTCATCCGGTACCTGACCGCTCTTCAGGTCAGTGGAGGTGAGGTTGTATTCCTCAGTCAAGGTCTCGCGCAGCCAGGTGAAGCGCTTACCCTTAGCCGCCATACCGAACTGGGACATGGCCGGTGTTGAGGCCGGCGCATGCAATGCCACGGTCTTCAGAAAGCCCTTGGAGAAGCGCCTTAGGGCGGCCTTGATGCCACGTTCAAGCCCCGCCTGTTCGTACTTCTCCGGCAGCGGCACTTGAACGATCCGCCCATCGCCCTCCAGGGTCATGTAGAACCAGAAGGTATTGGTATCTAACAGGCTGGCAGCCATGGGACGGAAACCGAACTCGGTTTTGAGCCGCTGGGCCAGGGCACCACCCTCGGCATCAGGGTCGCTAATATCGATATCCAACTTACCGCCCGAGCGCTCGGCCAACTCATTCAATGTAGCGTCCAAGGCTTTGCGCAATGTCCTGAGCACCTCGGGCAGCTTTTCACTGGCCGAGATGTAGCCTTTGAAACTGATCGGATGGGGAATATTGCCGAATAGTTCACCGGCCCCCTGATAGGCATAGAGCACCTTCTTGATGGACTGGGTGAGATCGTACTCGGGGTTGCGCAGCTCCACGTCCAGGTCGGTCTCGCTCTGTGCCTTGACCTCAATGAGATCCCTGAACCCCAGCACCTCGTACTGGTCACCATACTGGACCAGGATATTAAAGTAAGAATTCACCACCGAGGCCTGGTACTTACTGGCAAACTGGAACGGCACCGGGCGGATAGAGTACTTTTCATTCGCCTCCTGCTCCAGCTCCGGATGCTCCTGGGGATCGATGAACTCCACCCGCACCCGGCCCTCGCCGGCCACCGCGTACTCCTCCAGCAGGTCACGCAGGCGCGGTACCAGCGGCGCCAGCAACGGATGAGTCTGGGCGCTGAAATAGCCTCGAACCAGCAGCGGCTCCCGCAACTGCGCCAGGTAACTTCGGGTGGCCCCGGAGATGGAGTAGACGTTGCCCTGAGTCACGTCGGCGCGAACCCAGCCCACCGGGGCGAGCCACAGATTGGCCGCCAGAAAATTGGCCACCAACAACCCGGTCACCAGCCCCCAGCGCCGATGATTAGCATTGGCCGGATTACCAGCCCAGCGCAACCACTCCAGGGCAAAGACATTTAGCGTGAGAAAGACACCTACCAGGCTCAGGTAGTAGTAGAGGTCCCGCAGGTCGATCACCCCACGGGTAATGGAGACAAATCGTGAGCCGGAGCCCAGCAGTTTGAGATACTCCGAGGCCCGGTTGCCGAACAACCCGGTCAAGGCATCGGAACCCAGCAGATAGAAAATGCCGCAGACGACGGCGGTCAGGATCAGGCTGACGATCTGGTTCGCTGAGCGGGCGCTGATGAACAGCCCGATAGCGGCATAGGCCGCCGCCAGAAACAGGGTGGCGAGATAGCCGCCGAACACCGGCCCCCAGTCCAACGAGCCGAGCAGGCTGACGGTCAGCGGCAAGGGCAGGGTCAACGCCAAGGCCACTGCTAACAGCGCCAGACAGGCGAGAAATTTACCAAGTACCAACTGGTAACTCTTGACTGGCGCGGTGAGCAGAAATTCCAGGGTGCCGGCGCGCCGCTCTTCAGACCACATGCGCATGGTGATGGCCGCCACCAGGAAGATCAACAGCAGCGGCATCCATTCGAACAGGGGCCGCACATCGGCAATATTGCGGGCGAAAAAGGTCTCTACCCAAAAAAAGACAAACAGGGTGACAGCCAGGAAGGCGCCGAGAAAAATAAAGGCGATGGGGGAGGAGAAAAAGCCGGCAAATTCTTTGCGCGCGATTCGAAGTAGATTATTCATGTTTATTATCTGCCCTCCTGCGCTGAGATTTCGCCGAAGATGGTTTCCAGATCACGGCTCTCGGGCTGTAGGGCATAGAGTTTCAAACCCTCCGCCGCAATCCGGCTGGCAACGAGGGGCGCGGCCTCACCCAGTTCATCCCGCTTACCCAGATCGAGGGCGTAGCGGTAACCCGGCCCCCGCGCTTCCAATTCCTCTACCGAGGCGACCCCATCCATCGCCTTGAACAGATCGAGCACCCGCTCCGGCCCCGCATCGACGGCCACCAGCAGTCGCCGGTCAGTCCGCAATTCGTCCATGGTGGCGTCCAGCGCCTTTTGCCCGTTGCGGATGATGATGACCCGGTCGCAGATAACCTGAACCTCTTGCAGAATATGGGTGGAGATGATGATGGTGGCCTGGGCCGCCAGGGAACGGATCAGATCCCGCATATGCCGCACCTGGGTCGGATCCAGTCCATTGGTGGGTTCATCGAGAACAAGCAGTCTGGGATGGTGCAAGATCGCCTGGGCCACCCCTACCCGCTGGCGGTAACCCCGGGAGAGGGTCCCGATGGTGTCTGGCGCCTTGGATGAGAGATCCGTTTTGTCGATAGCCTCCCGTATTCGATCGGTCCGTTCGGCAGCTGGGACACCGTGCAGAGAGGCGGCGTAATCCAGATAATCAATCACCGTCATTTCGGGATAGAGGGGGTCGTTCTCCGGCAAATAACCGATGCGCCGCTGGACGGCTTCGCGCTCGGTATTGATATCCAAACCGTCTATCTCAACGCAACCGCCGGTGGGTTCCAGGTAGCCGGTCAGTATCTTCAGGATCGTGGTCTTGCCCGCGCCGTTGTGGCCAAGCAGACCAACGATCTCTCCCTGGCCGATCTCGAACGAGACCTGATCGACCGCGGTCAAGTCGCCATAGGTTCGGGTTAAATCTTCAACTCGGATCATCAAAAAACTCCAGATTTTGTCGCATTGTTGATTTCGTTAGGGAATTTACACCCGTGACGGATGGGTATGAACTCAGGAAATGACCATGTTGCACCTAAAAAGTTCACCACACAGGTGGGCCCGAATCGCCTCCCTGGAGACCACTTCGCCGCGGGACTCGACCAGCTGGAGCAGGAGCTGCGCGGTCTGCCGGGTGAGCGAGATCGCC
>JBDLIF010000300.1:0-4014 GCA_039714955.1 Pseudomonadota bacterium
TCTGCAAAGAGGTCTTCAATGAACTGCCCATGGAGTTCGCGGTGGAGGCACAGAAGCTGCTTTCGGTGAGTCTGGAAGGCGCGGTGGGCTGAGCCTGCCCCCCTCCCTGACCCTCCCCCCAGCGGGGGGAGGGAATCTATCAAACAAGGCATTGAGGTTGTAGTGATGTTAACGATCAGGAATCTGCAAGCAAACGTGGAGGGCAAGGAGATCCTCAAGGGGATCGACCTGGAGGTCCAGGCAGGCGAGGTGCACGCCATCATGGGGCCGAACGGCTCGGGCAAGAGCACCTTGGCGCACATCCTCGCCGGCCGGGACGGCTACGAAGTCATTGGCGGCGAAGTAGAGTTGCTGGGTGAGAGTCTGCTGGAACTGGAGACCGAGGAGCGGGCCCACAAGGGTCTCTTCCTGGCCATGCAGTACCCGGTTGAGCTGCCCGGGGTGAACAATATGACCTTTCTACGGGAATCTCTCAACGCCATCCGCAAGGCCCGCGGTCAGGAGGGGATCGACGCGGTCTCCTTCATGAAACTGGTGCGGGAGAAGGCGAAACAGGTGAAGTTCGACGAGAAGCTGCTGAAGCGTTCGGTCAATGCGGGCTTTTCTGGTGGCGAAAAGAAGCGCAACGAGATCCTGCAGATGGCAGTACTCGAACCTACCCTGGCGATACTTGACGAGACCGACTCGGGTCTGGATATCGATGCCCTGCGTACCCTGGCCGACGGGGTCAATATGTTGCGCTCGCCGGAACGGGCCATGCTTGTGGTGACCCACTATCAGCGCCTGCTCGAATACATCGAGCCGGACCATGTGCACGTATTGGCCGATGGTCGCATTATCCGTTCCGGCGGCAAGGAGCTGGCCCTGGAGTTGGAAGAACGTGGCTACGGCTGGCTGCTGGAGGAGGCCGCGGCATGAACCAGCAAGCCACAGGCATTTCGGATGCGCTGATGACGGCGCAACGCTACATCGACAGCCTACCCGTCGGCGATGGCCTCTGGCTGGCCGAACAGCGCCGCGCGGCGATCGACCGTCTGTTCGACCTGGGTCTGCCTCATGGGCGGCAGGAGGCCTGGCGCTATAGCGAGGTACAGCGCCTGCTGGACCAGGGCTTCGTGACCGCTGATGTAGCCGGCGAGGTTCCCGCAGCTGAGATCGGGAAACATTTTCTGGCGGAGCCGGTGGCGGCCAGGCTGGTCTTCGTCGACGGACTGTTTCAGCCGGCCCTGACCGATGTTGCTCTGGATGGCGTGCAGCTCGGCAGCCTGCGGGTTGCCATGACGAAGGCCGACAAATCGGTGCTGCAGGCGTTGGGCTCACTCTCCGGTGCCGGCGAGCACGGCTTTGCCGCCCTCAATCTGGCGACCATGCAGGATGGGGCGGTGATTAAAATCACTGCCGGCAAACGGCTGGAGCAACCCATCGAACTGCTGCATCTGACCACCCGGGCAGCAGAGGGGCGGACTCTGCGGCCCCGTCATCTGATCATCCTGGAGGCGGATAGCAGCGCAACGCTTGTGGAGCGTTATCTGGGGCTGGATGAGATCAGCAATTTCAACAATGTCGTGTGTGAGATCCTGCTTGAAGAGCGGGCCAGCCTGCACCATCAGCGGGTCCAGCAGGAGAGTCCGCGGGCCTATCATCTGAGCGAACTCTATATTAGGCTGCAGGCAGATGCTCACTATCAAGGGGTTTCCGCTGCTTTGGGTGGGGCCTGGTCGCGTACCACCATCAACAGCCGTTTTACCGCCCCAGGGGCCAACTGCGAACTGGATGGCCTCTATCTGGCGGGAGAGGGCCAGCTGGTGGATTTCCACCTCGATGTGGATCATGCGGTGCCGGGCTGCGAGAGTCGGGAGCACTTCAAGGGCCTACTCAATGGTCGGGGCAGGGCGGTATTCGACGGTCGTATTCTGGTGCGGGAGCAGGCCCAGAAGAGCAATGCCCATCTCGCAAACGCCAATCTGATGCTGTCGCGCGAGGCAGAGATTGATACCAAGCCGCAGCTGGAGATCCTGGCGGATGATGTGCAGTGCAGTCATGGCACCTCGGTCGGCCAGTTGGATCCCCAGGCGCTGTTCTATCTGCGCTCCCGTGGGCTGAATGAAGATCAGGCGCGCCGTCTGCTCTGCCTGGGTTTCGCCCAGGAGATCCTCGATCGCTTCGAGACGGAGAGCCTGCGGGAACAGTTGGCTGAAGTGATTAGCCAGCGCGTTAAGGGTGTCAAACTATGAGCAACAGCAATTTGGCGGCACAAGCGCGCCAAGAGAATCGTCTTCTGCGTGAGGCACTGATCCAGGCCTTGCGCGGGGTGCAGGACCCGGAGATACCGGTGAACATCTATGACCTGGGTCTGATCTATCGCCTGGATGTCGATGACCAGGGCCGGGTGGAGGTCGATATGACCCTCACCGCACCGGCCTGCCCGGTGGCGGGTACCCTGCCTTACGAAGTCGGCAGGGTGATAGACGCGGTACCGGGTGTCACCGATGCCGTAGTGCGGCTGGTGTGGAATCCCCCCTGGTCCCAGGAGCGAATGTCTGAGGAGGCCCGGTTCCAGCTGGGTCTGTTGTGATGAATCGTTCAATGTAGTTATACCCATCCAACGGAACCTGAGCATGCGTGAGATTGATGACATCGTTGATACCTTCGAGTTTCTCGACAACTGGGACCAGCGCTATCGGTACCTGATGGAACTCGGCGAGCAGTTGCCGCCCATGCCGGATAAGTTGAAGACCGAGGAGAACTGGGTCAAACCCTGTATGAGCAGGGTGCATGTGGCTGCCGAAGCCGTGCCGGACAAGCCTGGTGTCATACGTTTTCGCGGCGACTGCGATACGGCCACAATCAAGGGCGTGCTGGCGCTGCTCATCGATCTGCTCTCCTATCGCACATTAGAGGAGATCCAGGGGATGGACGTAGACGGCTTGTTCAAACGCCTCCGGCTGGAGGGGCATCTGAGCCCCAGCCGCCATGTGGGCATCTATGCCATCGTCGACAAGATGCTCGAGCGGGCCGAGGCAGTGTCACAGATTAAGGTGGCGGATGTGGCCTGAGTTTGATGCCGTATAGGCGTCACATTAATCTTCCTGTAAGCTGGAAATTGATATGCCAGGCTAGCGTTTCGTGTAGAAGAACGCGGTATGACTAACGAGGGCAGGAGATCTATTGAATGGATGGCAATCGTATGATTGTTGAACATGGTGAGTTCATCACCAAAGCAGCTGACTGGATTATTTCAGCCGTGGATGAGGCCGTGCGGGAACGCGGGATCTGCCACCTGATGCTGGCTGGGGGAGGGACCCCTTTGCCCGTCTACATGGCCCTGGCACGGATGGGGCTTTCATGGGGAAATCTTGTGCTCTATTTTGGCGATGAGCGTTGCGTTCCACCGGATCATACGGACAGCAACTACCGGGCGATCACCGAGTCCCTGTTTCCTCAGGGTATTCCGCAAGAAGTCAAGCTCCAGCGCATGCGGGGTGAGGATGACCCCGAATTGGCCGCTCGGGCCTATGAAGCCCAGCTGCCCGAGCGGATTGATATCCTGCTGTTGGGTATGGGAGCGGATGGGCATACCGCATCCCTGTTCCCCGGTTCGCCCGCATTGGATGAAACCAATAGGTTGGTCATGCCGGTGATCGGCACCAAGCCGCCACCACAACGCCTGACCATTACTCCCCCGGTGATTCGCTCAGCCAGGAAGATTCTGGTGATGGTGGAGGGTGCGGGTAAGGCCAGCGCGATTCAGC
This sequence comes from Pseudomonadota bacterium, assembly GCA_039714955.1. GTDB lineage: Bacteria > Pseudomonadota > Gammaproteobacteria > Chromatiales > Chromatiaceae > JASJBU01. Next base: position 3,753 of record JBDLIF010000300.1, read on the forward strand.
GGGTGTGGGAAACGGGCGACCTGCCGGTGGCCTTGGCAAGGCAGGGAGACTGGTTGCTGGACGAGGCTGCCGCAAGTGCTCTATCGAAGAGCGAAGTGAGATGATTTTGTTTGGATCTTTCCGGGAGTTATCCGGCCACTGTTCTTCCCTCAAACACCACGACGCTATGTTGGCGGGTTGTGTATTTTTCACCCTTGACCATTACCGCATCACTGGCAGCTTGAATGTCTTGTGGGGAGGGTTTCGCTGTGTCGATGACCCG
>JBDLIF010000301.1:0-4012 GCA_039714955.1 Pseudomonadota bacterium
TCCTTCGCAAGCCGTCCCAACACGAAAGAGCAGAGCAGGAGTTGCTGAAAGCGGTTCAAGCCCCTGAATTCCAGACCATGGATATAGTCGATCTTGCCGTCGCCCTCCTCGGATTCACGAATATTGCGGATCGTCCCGAGAACCTGAAGATGGTCCTCACCGCCACAAACCTGCAAAGATAGCTCCAACCGTACCATCTCACCCACTTCACCCAGCCTTTCATGCATCAGCAGCCGCGCACCGGTACTGCTGAGATCCAGCACGATGGTCGGCTGCCCCTGAAGCTGCCACTCCCCTGCCTGGGTATTACTCACGAGCGCGCTCAATGAGGTCGTTACCCGGGTCGCGTTACGCACAGCCGCACTCTCCACTTTCACCGGGTAGGCCAGATGAATATGAGGAAAAGGTTTGGCGTAAACCGACAGCACCTTGGCGACGAAACCAAAGATATTGCTGCCATGCAGCAGTCTCACGGTAAATGACTGCCCCTCCCGTACCAGGATCGGATTCCCCTGTTTTCTTGGTCTGGTAATAACCAGGCTTTGGCCAGGCAGATAACCGACCAGCTTTACCGCATATCGATCAGGGTTATCGCTCGCTGGGGCATGCTGTAATTGCAGCACATCGCCCACCTTGAGGTGTTTTATGGCATCCGGCAAAACGCTCTCCAATTAGATCCATGGAGTCATACTTAATATTTGAGGAGGTTACATACTCAGCCAGATAAAACAGGTCATGCTTTCACATTATTGTGAATTTTTCTATTCAGGAAGAGATAACTATTCAATGTAAAATAATCCTTATCAATGATTAATCACTGCGACAATAAGCCATGATTTTCCGGCTTGAAACAAACCCCTATTTGCCCTTCCCTGATGTGGCACTTGCGGAGACAGAACCAAATGGCCTGCTCGCCGTGGGTGGCGATCTCTCCCCCATTCGCCTGATCAATGCCTACCGGCAGGGGGTTTTCCCCTGGTATAGCAATAATGAACCGATCCTCTGGTGGTCGCCTGACCCACGGACCGTGCTCTATCCGGACAAAATCAGACCCTCCCGCAGTCTGCGCAAGACCCTGCGCAAGGGACTATTCCGGGTCAGCTTTGACTCCGCCTTCGAGCAGGTCATCACCGCCTGCTCCCAACCACGTAGAGGCTCTCCCGGCACCTGGCTTATTCCAGAGATGATCACGGCCTATCAGCAACTGTTTGAACTGGGACTGGCCCACTCGGTAGAGGTCTGGCGGGAAGACCGATTGGCTGGAGGGCTCTACGGTGTTGCCATCGGTGGTGTATTTTATGGCGAATCGATGTTCAGCCGTGTGGCGGACGGCTCCAAGGTCGCCCTTGTCCATCTCTGCCATACCCTGTATCAATGGGGGTTCAAACTTATCGATTGCCAGGTGTATACCAACCACTTGATCAGCCTGGGGGCGGAAGAGATCTCCCGGGTGCAATTTTGTCAACATCTCGATGACTGGTGTAACCTTCCTGGACGCCCAGGTCTTTGGTCTTCGTTTACACCGGCAGCATAATGAAGGAAAACTCCGACTTCTCTAAGCACTCCTCATATGCGCTCTATGTAAGCCAGGTGCATGACTGCTCCTATCTGCCAAGGCAGGATGCGCGCACCCTCTTTCTCGACCCGGCCGCCAGGGTGGATTCCCAGATCTATCAACTGCTCATCGATCGGGGTTTTCGTCGCAGTGGACAATACCTCTACCAACCGGCCTGCCCGCGGTGTGAGGCCTGTGTCTCCCTGCGCTTCCCGGTAGCGGAATTCAAGCCCAATCGCAGCCAACGCAGAAACTGGAACAAGAACCGGGAGAGGATCCAGGTCATCTCCACACCCGCGCAATTTTCCCAGGAGCATTTCATGCTCTACATGAAGTACCAGACCCAACGCCATGTTGACGGGGCCATGACCTGCACCGAGCCGGAGCCGTATATGAAGTTTCTTACCTGCGACTGGGCCAAGACAGACTTTTACGAGTTTCGTCAGGCACAACGACTGGTTGCGGTAGCCGTTACCGACCGGCTCCCCAATGGCATCTCCTCCGTCTATACATTTTTCGATCCTGACATGCGCTCGGAGGGATTGGGTGTCTTCGCCCTACTCTGGCAGATCCAGCATGCCGCCGAACTGGGTAAACCCTGGGTCTATCCCGGTTTCTGGATCGAAGGGTCCGACAAGATGAATTACAAATCCCGTTATCGCCCCCTGGAGGCATGGAACGGCAAGAACTGGGGCAGATTCAATCGAAAAGAACCTTTGTTACTCTGAAGCAGACACCCCAGCCGGTAGGCCGTTCAATCATTCTGAACACAAAATCCTCGGACCAGGACTACCCCGGGTCAACTTATCATCGACCGGGTCGATAACTATCAAACTGGCTTGGGTTTTCATGCCTTTTATAGGAAAGCTACTAATTGCGCTCAACCATTACATAAGGGAAACTAGCATCGAGTTATTGGATAAGGCATATTGATAGCAGGTTCCTATCCTCGGCAACAGCCAATATTTTTTATTGGCAATATCAAGAAAAACAAGGGAAGGGTGAAAAATTGAACCGAAAGTCGTCAATATCCTGGACACGAAGACTATTTTGCACGCTTGCCACCAGCATGCTCATGGGTCTGTTGTTGGTCCCACTGGTTGCCCAATCGGCAAGTGAGATACCCGCCAGCATAGCGAAAGCTTTGCGCACCCATGGTATCCCTGCCGCTGACGTCAGCCTTTATGTAAGCAGGGTGTCCGAGACCTCGCCAACCCTGGCGCTGAACGAATCGGTTCCCCGCAACCCCGCGTCTGTAATGAAACTGCTGACCAGTCTGGTGGCACTGGATACCCTGGGACCGAACTTCCAATGGCGCACGAAAGCCTACATCAGAGGAACCTTAGAGGATGGAATACTCGCCGGTGATCTCATTCTGAAGGGTTACGCAGACCCCTACCTGACCCCTGAACGATTCTGGCAGTTCCTGCACAGTCTGCGCGAGCGCGGGATACGCATAATCCAGGGTGATTTGATCATAGACAGCAGCTATTTCGCCGCCACGACAGAACATCGGGGTGACTTCGACGGTAAGCCCCGGCGAGCCTATAACGCCCTGCCCCATCCCCTCAGCCTGAACTTCCAGACCACACAAGTGCACTTGCTGCCGGACCAGACCGGTGAAACCGTCCACGTCTTTACCTACCCGCCCCTGGCCAACCTGGAGATCCGCAACCAGACGAAAATGGTGTCTGGCCCCTGCCAGAAAAAGCATCACAACCCGGTGGTCCACTTGTCCGAGCACAATGCTGGGGCGACCTTGAATATCCAGGGTAACTATTCGGTAAACTGTCCCGAATGGAGTAATGCCTACCTGGTCATGGACCCGGCCGAGCATTTTGCTGGAGCCTTCCGTGCACTCTGGAAAGAGATGGGGGGAGAGCTCAAGGGCGTTATCAAACCGGGCTTGGTGCCGAACCATGCCAAGTTCTTCCACCAGATCCAGTCGCGCCCGCTAGCTGAAGTGATCCGCGATATGAACAAGTTCAGCAACAACCTCATGAGCCGAATGCTGTTGCTTACAGTGAGCGCCGAAACCCGGGGTGTGCCCGCAAAATCCGCGCAGGGCCAGAGCCTTATCGCAGACTGGCTCGACAGTTGGAAGCTACCTTCAACGAAGGTCCTGGTCAGTAACGGTTCTGGACTCGCGCGCAACGCACAGATATCGACAGAGATCATCGGCCGCCTGCTCCAGACCGCCTTCGAAAGCCCATTAATGCCCGAGTTCATCGCCTCGTTTCCGATCGTAGGCATCGATGGAACCATGCGTAAACGGTTTCGCAAGACCGGCCTCGCCGGCCGGGCGCACATCAAAACCGGATCACTCAATGACGTCAGTTCAATGGCCGGCTATGTCCAGGACCAGCACAACCAGCGCTGGGTAGTGACACTCATCATCAACCACTCAGGACTAGCGGCCTGGCGGGGTAAACAGGTTCAGGACGCTGTGCTGCAATG
>JBDLIF010000302.1:0-4006 GCA_039714955.1 Pseudomonadota bacterium
CCTGCCTGCTGGTCACGCCCTATTACAACAAGCCAACCCAGGAGGGACTCTTCCTGCATCATCGGGCTGTGGCCGAGGCGGTGGATATACCCCAGATTCTGTACAACGTCCCGGGTCGTACCGCCTGCGACATGCTGCCAGAAACAGTGGGACGACTCGCTGCAATCGAAAATATCATTGGCATCAAGGAGGCGACTGGAGAGCTGGATCGCCTGCGGCAGATCCGCGACCTGTGTGGCGAGCATTTCGCAATCTACAGTGGTGACGATGCAACCGGCTGTGAACTGATGTTAATGGGGGCAGACGGGGTAATCTCCGTGACCTCCAACGTGGCGCCAAAACTGATGCATGAGATGTGTGAAGCCGCACTCTCAGGCAACCGGGAACTGGCGACCCAACTCGATGCCAGACTGGCGGGCCTGCATGCCGACCTGTTTATCGAGTCCAATCCGATCCCGGTGAAATGGGCCATGGCGGAGCTGGGGCTCTCACCGAAAGGTATTCGTCTGCCCCTGACCTGGTTGAGTGAACCAGCTCAGCCCAGGGTCAAAGCGGCTATGGAACAGGCCGGTGTTGTACCCTAGTACTCCATCAAGGTTGTATTGATGGTTTCAGTTGGTCTGTCAGCGTTCATGGCAAGGCACGCCTCGCAGCGAATGGCCATAGTCCTTTGCAAGAGGCGTAACACGGCCATGGGCGCTGACAGACCAACCCTTCGGGCGCTACTGTGGTGTTCCGCCACGGCGTTACAGCACTTGACAAGGACTCAGGCCATTGCCTGCGTGCTGTGCCTTGTTGCGAAACACCACAGTAACGCTGAATCCATCAATACAACCTTGATGGAGCACTTGTGCGACTCTAAACTTGTGAGTTGCACGCCTGAATCCATAGAGTCATGACCACTATGCCGTTTTTCTTGAACCGACTGTTTCTCCTGCCTATCCTGCTGGCCCTGTTGAGCGCCTGCAGCACGACTGGCTGGTTCTCTTCCGACGATGAGACGGAATATCGCAGCCAACGTGAAGTCGAGGAGAACCTGGAGATTCCACCTGACCTCACCAGCACCGACATCACTGATGCCCTGGTGATACCCGGTGGTTCGAGCGCTTCCTACTCGGATTACACGAGTCAACAGCAGGGGGGACGCCCCTCAAGGCTGGCGGGCGGTCAGGTTCTGCCCGAATTCGATGGCATGGAGATCAAACGGGATGGTAATCAGCGCTGGCTGGTCATCGACGCCGCCCCTGAGGAGGTCTGGTTCAAGGTGGTTGAGTTCTGGCGCAAGAATGGGCTGTTGTTGGTGGAACAGAATCCAGCCACCGGCGTCATGACCACCGACTGGCTTGAGAGCCGGGCCGATATAGAACAAGGGATGCTGACCGAATTGTTCCGCAAGGCCTTTGACAGCATCTTCACATCCGCCACCCGGGACCAGTTCCGGGTACGTCTGGAGCGGGGAGAGAAACCGGGCACTACCGAACTCTATCTGACCCATCGCGGCTTGGAGGAAAAGCTGGTGGAAAATATCAGCGGCGATGCGGACAGCACCTACTGGACCCCAAGACCCAACGAACCGGAGATTGAAGCAGCCATGCTGAGAGGCCTGATGCTGCATCTGGGCATCAGCGAGGACCAGGCGGATCAGGCAATCGCGCAGACGTCTGAGAAGACGGAACGCGCACAACTGATCAAAACCGACAAGAATGTCGAACTGATCATCGATGAGAGATTCGCCCGGGCCTGGCGGCTCACGGGGGTGGCACTCGACCGGGTTGGATTCGCCGTCGAGGACCGCGATCGTTCCCAGGGGATCTATTATGTCCGCTACAAGGCCCTGGCGGAGGAAGACGAGAAGGGATTTTTCTCCAAACTGGCGTTCTGGCGGGATGACGAGGAGCTTGGCAAGAATCAGTTTCAGATCAAACTCGAGGAGCTCACTGGCAAAACCCGGGTAACCGTGCACAACCAGGAGGGAGAACGCCAGAATACCGAGACCGCCAAACGCCTCCTGAGCCTGTTGCACGAACAGATTCATTAACGCTCTGGTGAGAAATGCGGGCTAATTGTGCGCTTTGCCTCCCTGGGTAGCGGCAGTCAGGGCAACGCCCATCTGATCGAGACCTCCCGGGTCAGGGTGCTGGTTGATTGCGGGTTTGCGGCCAGAGAGATCGAACGGCGGCTGGCCCTGCTCGGTATCGAAGCCGATACGCTGAACGCCATTCTTGTCACGCATGAGCACCAGGACCATGTGCGTGGATTGGGCCCGCTGGCGCGACGTTACCGTCTCCCCAGCTGGATGACCTGTGGTACCTACCAGGGATCGAGGTGTGGAGAGCTGCCTGAGTTACATCTCCTGGACAGCCATGCCGACAGTTTCTCGATCGGTAACCTTGAGATCTTCCCCTACCCAGTGCCTCATGACTCCCGTGAACCCTGCCAATTCGTCTTCCAGGCGGATGGCACACGACTGGGATTATTGACCGATGCCGGCCATATCACACCCCACATCATAGAGAGCCTGACGGGCTGCGACAGTCTGATCCTCGAGTTCAACCACGACAGCCAGATGCTGGCTTCAGGCCCCTACCCTCCCCGTCTACAGGCCCGGGTCGGCGGCAGCCATGGCCATCTCAACAATCAGCAGTCGGTAGAACTGCTATCGCGCCTCGATGCGAACCGCCTGCAGCACCTGGTGGCAGCCCATCTCAGCGAAAAGAACAACACCCCCCGGCAGGTACGAGAAACACTCTCGGCCGTACACCCTCAGCTGGCGGACCGCCTGACTTTAGCGGGTCAGCATGTCACAGGGGGCTGGTGCAGCCTGACTCACTCATAGTTGATTAACATGCCAATAACCTCCATCAAACGCCACCGGACAGTCGGTGTGAAGGTCGGAAATCTGCAACTGGGTGGTAGCGCGCCCGTGGTGGTCCAGTCCATGACCAACACCGATACCGCTGATATCGACTCCACCGTCAGACAGGTCGCCGAACTGGCCGGGGCCGGTTCCGAACTGGTGCGCATCACGGTCAACAACGAGAGCGCCGCCCAGGCGGTGCCCAGGATACGCAGCCTGCTGGACGCGCAAGGTCTGGACGTCCCACTGATCGGCGACTTTCACTTCAATGGCCACCGTCTGCTGAGCGACTATCCGGACTGCGCACGGGCCCTGGGGAAATACCGCATCAATCCCGGTAATGTGGGCAGCGGCGAAAAGCGGGATGCCCAGTTTGCCACCATGATCGAGATCGCCAAAGAGTACGACAAACCGGTGCGCATCGGGGTCAACTGGGGCAGCTTGGACAAGACGCTGGTGGCCCGCATGATGGACGAGAACGCCCGCGCGAAGGATCCCCTGGATACGGAACAGATGACCCATGAGATCATGGTGAAGTCCGCATTGGAGAGTGCTCAGCGGGCGGAGGAGCTGGGTCTGGGACGCGACCGCATCCTACTCTCCTGCAAGATGAGCGGGGTACAGGATCTGATCTCGGTCTATCGCAGGCTGGCGGAGAGATGTGACTATGCCCTGCATCTGGGCCTCACCGAGGCTGGCATGGGTTCAAAGGGCATAGTCGCCTCCACCGCGGCCCTGGCGGTACTACTGCAGGAGGGGATTGGGGACACCATCCGCATCTCTCTGACCCCGGAACCTGGAGGGTCCCGCACCCAGGAGGTGATAGTCGCCCAGGAGCTGTTGCAGTCGATGGGACTGCGGGCCTTCACCCCCATGGTGGTGGCCTGCCCGGGTTGCGGTCGCACCACCAGCAGCTACTTTCAGCAACTCGCCAAGGATGTGCAAAACCATCTGCGCGAACAGATGCCCGCATGGCGCCGGGAGTTTCCCGGGGTCGAGACCATGTCGGTTGCGGTGATGGGCTGCGTGGTGAATGGTCCAGGAGAGAGCAAACAGGCGAATATCGGCATCAGCCTGCCCGGTACCGGCGAGAGTCCCGCGGCACCGGTTTTCGTGGATGGAGAGAAATCGGTGACCCTCAAAGGCGAG
>JBDLIF010000303.1:0-3998 GCA_039714955.1 Pseudomonadota bacterium
TTCGGTCAATACGGGAGAAGCGGCGCCCCTGCGGATCATCTGTGGTGCCGCCAATGTGGCGCAGGGGATGCGGGTGCCGACCGCCATCGTGGGGGCCAGGCTGCCGGGTGACTTCAAGATCAAGAAGGCCAAACTGCGTGGCGTGGAATCCTTCGGCATGATCTGTTCCGCCAGCGAGCTGGGTCTGGCGGACTCATCCGACGGTATCATGCCCCTGCCCGCGGACGCAGAGGTCGGCAGGGACCTGCGTGACTACCTGGCCCTGGACGATCAGGCCATCGATGTGGACCTGACCCCCGATCGGGGGGACTGTCTGGGCATGATCGGCATGGCGCGGGATGTGGGCGTGATCAACCGCTGCGCGGTCACGGCCCCTGATTTCAGCCAAGTCGAGCCCGCCATCGATGAGCGTTTCGAGGTCCGGCTGGAGGCGGATGAAGCCTGCCCCCGCTATCTCTGCCGGGTGATCCGCGGGGTCGATGTTAGCCTGGAGACACCCATGTGGATGCGCGAACGCCTGCGCCGCAGCGATATCCGCAGCCTGGGACCGGTAGTGGATGTCACCAACTATGTGCTGCTGGAACTCGGCCAGCCCCTGCATGGCTTCGACCTGAACAAACTCAAGGCGCCGATCCGGGTACGCCTGGCGCAAGCGGGTGAAAGGCTGACCCTGCTGGGTGAGCAGGAGATCGAGCTCAAGGCGGATACCCTGGTGATCGCCGATGGGTCGCGTCCCCTGGCGCTGGCCGGCATCATGGGGGGGCAGGACTCCGCGGTATCTGAGACCACCACCGACATCCTGCTGGAAAGCGCCTTCTTCTCACCCACCGCCATCATCGGCAAGGCGCGGGCCTATGGTCTGCATACCGACTCCTCCCATCGCTTCGAACGGGGGGTCGATCCGCAACTGCAGGCCAAGGCGATGGAGCGGGCCACTGCGCTGTTGATCGACATTGTGGGCGGTCAGCCCGGCCCGATCGTCGAGGTCAGCAACCCGGAGAAGATCGAACAGCGCCCGGAGATCCTGCTGCGTTCAGAGCGGGTGAAGAAACTGCTCGGGGTTGATGTATCAGATGCAGAGATTGCCGATATCCTAACCCGTCTTGAGATGAGAGTGGCTGAAACGGCTGGTGGCTGGCAGGTGACCGCGCCGAGTTGCCGCTTTGATATCAGTATCGAGGAGGATCTCATCGAAGAGATCGGCCGGATCTATGGTTATGCCCGCATCCCCGCCCATCGTGGCATGTCGGGCATGGATATGCGGGGTAAGAGGGAAGCGGCCTATGATCTGCATCGGGCCAAGCAGGTGCTGGTCGACCGGGAGTATCAAGAGGTGGTCACCTACAGCTTCGTCAGCCCTGAAATTCAACAGTTGATCGATCCTGGCATCCAGGGTGTGAAGCTGGCCAACCCGATCTCCGCCGAGATGTCGGTGATGCGCACCAGTCTCTGGCCCGGTCTGCTGCAGACCGCCCGCTACAATCAATCCCGTCAGCAGGATCGAATCCGGATCTTCGAATCCGGTTTGCGTTTCCGTGACCTGGCTGGGGAGATCAGCCAGGAGCCCATGCTGGCGGGCCTGATCGCGGGTAACCGGATGGCCGAACAGTGGGGTAGCCGGCAACAGGTGGTGGATTTCTTCGACCTGAAGGTGGATCTGGAGTCCGTGCTTGGCCTGACGGGGGCGGAAGATCAGATAGACTTCAGGCCCGGCGAGCATGCCGCGCTGCATCCAGGGCAAACGGCCGAGATCGCATATCGGGGGCAACCGATCGGCTGGATCGGCATGCTGCATCCCGAGCTGGAGAAAAAACTGGATCTGGCGGGTTCCACCTATTTGTTCGAGATCAAATTATCCGCGGTCGATGAAGGTATACTGCCTGCATTTGAGCCACTCTCGAAATATCCGTCTATCCGCCGGGATATCGCCCTGGTGGTGGATCAGGCGGTGACCTTCGAGGCGATACGGACCTCTATCCGTGAAGTGGCGCCAAAAAATATACAAGACATACGGTTGTTTGATGTCTATACTGGTGAAAACATAGATTCAGGTCGAAAAAGTCTAGCATTGGGTTTGATTTTACAGGAAAAATCACACACTCTTACAGATCAGGAAGTGGATGAGGTGGTCACCGCGGTACTGCAGCGGTTGGCCAAGGAATTGGATGCGAAGCTGAGAGATTAGGATATGGCACTGACCAAAGCAGATATGGCCGCAAGGCTGTTTGAAGAGCTTGGCCTCAACAAGCGCGAGGCCAAGGAGATGGTGGAGATGTTCTTTGAAGAGGTCCGTCTGTCACTGGAAGATGGTGGGCAGGTCAAGCTCTCCGGGTTTGGTAATTTCGATCTGCGTGAGAAAAAACAGCGGCCGGGACGTAACCCCAAGACCGGTGAAGAGATACCCATCTCCGCCCGTCGGGTGGTCACCTTCAGGCCAGGACAAAAACTTAAAGCACGGGTAGAGGCCTATGCTGGATCCGAGCAGCAGTAATACCGATCTGCCCGCCATACCGGGCAAACGTTACTTCACCATTGGCGAGGTCAGTGACCTCTGTCAGGTGAAGCCCCATGTACTGCGTTATTGGGAACAGGAGTTTCCTCAGCTGAAGCCGGTCAAACGGCGTGGCAACCGGCGTTACTATCAGCGCCACGACGTGCTGATGATACGCCAGATCCGCAGCCTGCTCTATGAACAGGGTTTCACCATCGGCGGCGCCAGGCAGCAGCTCTCGGGGGATACCGCAAAGGAAGATCAGCAGCAGAGTCAGCAGATCGTCAAGCAGCTGAGGAGCGAGCTGGAAGATGTGCTGCAGATCCTGAGGCGTTAGCAAAATCACATTGACATCAGTCCCTTAACTGCCTAGTATTCCCGCTCTCTCCGGGCGTAGCGCAGTCTGGTAGCGCACCACAATGGGGTTGTGGGGGTCGGATGTTCGAATCATCTCGCCCGGACCAAAACTGACATACAAACGAAAAGGCTGGCCAGTGATTGGCTGGCCTTTTTTTGTCTCCGTCATCTATTCTGAACCAGGGCCTCTACCATCCTGGTTGCGTAGTGTACCGGTAGGGAAAAATGTCCCTCACCCTCGACAGTCTCCAGCCGCGTTGAGGGGACGATTCCGGCCAACCACTCACTATGCGTGGCCGGAACCAATCGATCCTGCCGTCCATGCCATAGCTTCAGGGATTTAATGGGAGACGGTTCAAAGGGCCAGGGTTCGCTTGCAGCGCGCATGTCAGCCACACTGCCGCTGGAGCCCTGACGGAACGCCTCACGCAGATTTTCAGCAAAGAATCGCTTGATCTCTGGTTGACGTAGCACTGAACAGTCAGGCTCCCCTTGTATCCAGGCCAAGATGTCGATTGCCGAACCTGGCATGAACCTCGCGGCTGCCTCGACCGGCAGTCCATAACAGATTTTCAGCCAAGCTGGATTCCACTGTGCCAAGCGAAACCCCAGTCGGGCATAGACTGGCATGTTGGTGCGTAGTTCTGCGTTTGCCACCTCAGCCAGACCACAGCAGATACCCGTACCCATCACTCGCTCCCGCAGCAGGCTTGCACAGGCAAGGGCATAGGGAGCACCACCCGATACGGCAAACAGGTAGAAGCGCGTCAGGCCCAGTTGATCCGCCAACTCAACCACCGTCTGCGGCCATTGTCGGAGTCTTGATCCGGCCACCATCTCCGACAGCCCGTAGCCAGGCCGATCCGGTGCAATCAGTTGCACATTTAGATCCAGGCAGGCCTGATGCAGCAGTCCGCATTCACGTCGCGATCCCGGCAGGCCATGAAAATAGAAGACCGGGATGCCATTATCCCGGCCATAGCGGGCATAACCCAGCTGATATCCGCTGCTCAGCCTGATCTGGTTATCGATCTGCATATGCAGGTTTATAACAGATGCAGAGCCTGCTCGTCAGATCGTATCGGGTTGGAGATTGGTGGAGAGATGGCTGTTGTGCTTCCTTGGACCTTTCAACAGGGCCTGCCAGCCT
>JBDLIF010000304.1:0-3956 GCA_039714955.1 Pseudomonadota bacterium
GCGAGCGATATGAGTGCAAGGGTGCGGTCGATCTGTGGTGCGCCGGTTTCGAGGATACCCTGGAGATAGAAGATTTCAGAGGTCATCTCGCCATCGGCCTGCTGCGCCATGAGAATCACCTTATCGCCGAGGTTTGCACCGATATTCTGCGCTACGTTTTTGCCCAGCAGTATATCTTGAGGGGAACCGGGGTTGAGCCAGCGTCCCTCACTGACATTTTCGTGCATTGAGGTGACCCAGGTCTCCTGTTCCGGATCGGTGGCCATGATCTGCACCCCGGCACTGCTGCCGCCGAGGGATGCCAGCCCGGAGGTGCGTATGCGCTGTGTCCAGCCCACGATTTCCGGGTAGCTCTGCATGTAACGCAGGATGTTATCTGGTTCGGTGATCCTGTCCTCTAGGTTTTGCGAGGCTTCAAAGCCCTTGGCATGGATCTGCACATGTCCGGTGAAGCTGAGGATGAAATTGGTTTTCATCTGGTTCAGCCAGCCATCGTTGAGCGCGCCGAGCAGGGTCAGGGTAGCGATGCCGAAGATCATGGTGGTCAGAGTGATGCTTGTGCGGCGTGGGCTGCGCAGCAGGTTGCGTATGGCTATGGAGAGATAGTAAGCAAGTCCCAGTGAGGCGATGTTAGCCATTGCGGATGGCCTCCGCTGGCTGCAGGCGTACTGCCTTCCATGCGGGGTAGAGACCGGCAAGCAGAGAGGCCAGCATGATACTGGCCACTGTGGTACCAAGGTGATCCAGATTCAGGTGTGGGTGGATGATCGGATCCACATAGAATCTGCCGGTCGAGCCCAGCAGCAGGGATAGATCGATCCCGGTTTGGCCGGTAGCCAATATGATGGCCAGGCCAAGAGCCATGCCCATGAGTGTGCCGATGAACCCAATCAGTGCCGCTTCGATCATCAACATCGCGGCGATTTGGCGGCGCTGAGTGCCGATAGCCATGAAGATGCCAAATTCACGGGTCCGCTCCAGCATGGAGAGCAGCAGGGTGTTGAGTTCACCTGCCAGCACGATAAACAGTACGATGCCGACAAACAGATAGAGAAAGCCATTGTGCAGGGTGATCCACTCCTTGATCACCGGGAACATCATGCTCCAGGGCATGATCTCCAGGTTGTATTGCGCGAGTTGCTCGTCAAGGGAGCTCACCAGGGCATCGATCTTTGTCTCGGCGACCCGCATAACGATGCCGGTGATGCCATCCGGCATGTCCAGCATCTCCTGCAGTGCCGTGAGACTGGTCAGGGCCATACCCCTATCCAGCCCCATCTCACCGCTGGTGATTATGCCTACAAGGGTAAACTCTTCCGCCACCAGGGCGCCGAAACGGTCGTAACCAACCAGCACAATCGGATCGCCCAGCTCGACTTTGAGATTATTTGCGGTTGTAGCCCCAAGCAGCAGGCTATAGCTGTCTTCGGGCAACAGAAAACGGCCTTCTCCAACACGCTGCTGCAGCTGGGTGACCTGTGCTTCCCGCCGGGCTTCCATGCCGATGAGCATGACACCCTCGCTGGCCTCGTCGGAAGTGGCAAGGGCGAAGGTCTCCAGGCGTTGAGCCCAGCGTGTGACGCCTGCCTTTCGTAGGGTATTTGTGATGGCCTCTGGGTTCTTTAGCTGGCTGGAGAGTTTCGGATGCTCAAAAAAACCCGCTGCATGGATCTGGATACTGCCGATGATGGCGTCCTGGAAATTGGCGAGCATGTTGCGATGCAGGCCATCGTTGAAACCCCAGAGGAAGATGAGTGAGGCAAGCCCGATGGAGATAGCCCCCACAGTGAGCAGGGTGCGTCTGAGCTGCCCGAACAGGTTGCGCAGGGCAATGGAGAAGATCAGCCAGCTAACGGTGGTTTGGTCCTGTTGCATTATTCTGATCGGCCATTACGCTCCGCTATTCCTTTTTTTTCCTGGGGTGAAGGCTTCATCACTGTATTGAGTATCGAAATCGATGGATTTGAGGGTGATGGTTGTCTGCTTGCCCTCTTCCAGCAGGGACTCCATGGTCCAGCGAGTGGGAATAGTACGTCCATCCATCTCCCTGGGGCTATCGAAGGTGAGCCGACGGGATGGAATTCCCCGTTTACAGATATAGCTGACCTCCAGGGGCATGCCGTTGGCCTGTAAACGGTGTTCCAGGCGTAGCCAGGACACGGTTGCATCCGGCTGGGGTGTGGACTCGATGGTGATGATGGCGGTGTCTCCCTGTCCCTCTCGCTTAATGATCTTGTGAGTGTAGCCGCTGATGACTGAGTCGGTTTCCAGCAGGTCCTGATTATTGAAATCCGAGCCCATCCAGGCGTCCTGCATCATGGCCGGTGAGATGGCGATCTGCTTGCGCAGTTTAGGCAGATACATGGAGAGTTTGTTGTCGACCTTTAGAAATACTGTTCCCTTTGTTTTTCTGGGGGAGAGGATCTCCATGCGGAAGCGGTTGTTGCTGAAGTCGTCGAGACTGCGGAATAGCATGGTTCGCTGCCAGTCCGGGCGGATGATATCGATTTGGTATTCCGCGGCGGTGGCGGAAGAGCGCATCAGCGCTTCGCTGGCGCGTAGCAGGTCGAGGGCCTCTTGATCACTCTGCGTGGCCGAGGCGATGCCGGAGAGTAGGCTGAGAATCAGGATTGCAATCTGGTACAGCTTCATTGTGTTTGCCCGTCCCTTGAAGGGTGGTTGGTTTGCTTGCATTATAAGCAAACATTAATATACATCCAGTTTATACCAGAAGTAGATCAATAAATTCAAGTTAGTTCACACAGACCCCAAAGGATGCGGGGATGGTTGTGCCGAAAGGCAGGCGGGGTCTATCTAGTGGTATGCAGCTGATTCATGGCCTTCTGCAGATTGCCCGCCAGGATGTCAGCCAGGCAGTCGTCCGCGGCTTCAAGAGCTTGCTCGATCTGCTCCCGGTCTGCTTTTGATGGGCGACTCAGCACATAGTCCACCACGGCGCGCCGGTCGTTCGGGTGGTCGATACCAATCCGCAGGCGATGAAATTCACGGCTACCGATGGCGCTCATGATGTCCCGCAGCCCGTTGTGACCCGCATGTCCACCACCTGTTTTCAGGCGGATATTGCCGGCGGGCAGGTCCAACTCGTCATGTGCGACCAGGATCTCCTCCGGGCTAATCTTGAAATAGTTGGCAAGGCTGGAAACCGCTTGTCCGCTGCGGTTCATGTAGGTGGCCGGTTTCAGCAGGCGGCACTCTTGTCCCTGGAATGTGAAGCGGCAAACCTGCCCATGGTGACGGGACTCCGATTTGAAGCTTGCGTTATGCCGCCGTGCCAGCAGATCGGCGAACCAGAAACCGCTGTTGTGCCGGGTCTCCGCGTACTCTTTACCTGGATTGCCCAGGCCGACAATCAGTTTGATGGAGGGGGATGACATCGGGTGTTTGCCTGGGGCATGGAGGGCGGAAGGCCCTCCATGCTGAGAGGATTATTCGCTTCCTTCCCCCGCTTCGCCCTCTTCTTTTTCTCCTTCTTCTTCTTCTTCATCACCGATGTGGCCACTGTGGATGTTGACCACGATGAAGTCTTCACCCTCACTGCTTGGGAATTCCACTCCAGCAGGGAGCTGCATTTCAGAGAGGTGGATGGCATCGCCCACACTCATCTCGGACATATCGACCTCAATGAACGCTGGCAGATCCTTCGGCAGACAGCTGATCTCCACGTCGGTCAGCTGGTGGCTTGCCTGACCACCCGCCTTGACGCCAGGACAAGTGGCTTCGTTGATGAAATGCAGTGGTACATGCAGGCGGATCTTCTCATCCGCCTGGACCCGTTGAAAATCGACATGCATGATAAACGGCTTGGCCGGATGGCGTTGCATGTCCTTGAGTACGACGGTCTCCTCTTTGCCCGCCAGATTGAGGGTGAGCAGGTTGGAATAGAAGGCCTCATCCTCAAGCTGATGAATCAACTCATGGTGGGCCAGGCTGATCAT
>JBDLIF010000305.1:0-3916 GCA_039714955.1 Pseudomonadota bacterium
GCAGACGGTCTGCGCGCCATTGCCCGTAAGGCCATGGCGCGTAAGACGGGTGCCCGGGGACTGCGTACCATCCTGGAGCAGGTTCTGCTCGATACCATGTATGATCTGCCATCCATGGAGGAGGTCACCAAGGTGGTGGTGGATGAGTCGGTTATCTCGGGTGAGTCCGAGCCCCTGATGTTGTTCGAGAGTGGAGAAAAGCAGATAGCTGCTTCAGATTAACCGAATTTGGTTTTTTTATTTTTAACAATGGCAGGGCTTGAAGTTATCAGGTCCTGCCCCAATCCTTATCAATTGAAGACCTGGAAACGCCCGAACAAGATCGGGTGGTTTCTCTTCCCTTTTTCTAAGCTCTGAAATGAAAAATAACCGGTTCGAGGGCCTCCTCTGGCCGGTTGAAGCGCCTTTTTGAGGAAATACACTATGGGCCAAGAAGATAAGAAGACCGGAATGATAACGGATCCACTGAATGTGGTCCCTGTCCTGCCACTGCGGGATGTGGTGGTCTACCCGCACATGGTGATTCCACTGTTTGTGGGGCGTGATAAATCGATCCAGGCACTGGATAGTGCGATGCAGAGCAATAAGCAGATTCTGCTGGCTGCCCAGAAGAGCGCAGACGTGGATGATCCGGATACCGGGGATATGTATGGGATTGGCACCCTGGCCAATATCCTCCAGTTGCTGAAATTGCCTGATGGGACAGTCAAGGTGTTGGTTGAGGGTGGCGAGCGGGCCAGCATTATTCAGTTCCTCGATACTGAGGAGTATTTCACCGCCCAGCTGAAAACCCTGAATGACACCTTGGATCTGGATGAGCGGGAGACCGAGGTGTTGATGCGTTCCGCCAGTAATCTATTCGATCAGTATGTGAAACTGAACAAAAAGGTCCCCCCCGAGGTGTTGACCTCGCTCTCCAGTATTGACGAACCGAGTCGCTTGGCGGATACCATCGCGGCGCATATGTCACTGAAGCTGGAAGAGAAACAGCAGGTATTGGAGATGCCCAATGTGCGTGAGCGGATCGAGCACCTGATGGGGTTGATGGAGGGGGAAAACGATATCCTGCAGATGGAGAAGCGTATCCGAGGCCGGGTCAAACGGCAGATGGAAAAGAATCAGCGCGAGTACTATCTGAATGAACAGATGAAGGCGATCCAGAAGGAACTGGGCGACATGGACGAAGCACCCAACGAAATCGAGGATCTGGCAAAAAAAATCGAGACCGTGGGTATGACCAAGGAGGCCAAGGACAAGGCCGAAACGGAATTGAGTAAATTGAAACTGATGTCACCCATGTCGGCGGAAGCCACGGTGGTGCGCAACTATATCGACACCCTGGTCGGTCTGCCGTGGAAGAAGCGATCCAAGATTCGCAATGACATTGGCGCTGCTGAAACCGTCCTGAATGAGGATCATTATGGTCTGGATAAGGTCAAGGAACGCATCCTTGAATATTTGGCGGTGCAGCAGCGGGTGCGCAAGCTGAAGGGGCCCATTCTCTGTCTGGTGGGACCACCGGGTGTGGGTAAGACCTCCCTAGGCCAGTCCATTGCGCGTGCCACCAACCGCAAGTTTACCCGCATGGCCCTGGGTGGGGTGCGGGA
Organism: Pseudomonadota bacterium; assembly: GCA_039714955.1. Taxonomy (GTDB): domain Bacteria; phylum Pseudomonadota; class Gammaproteobacteria; order Chromatiales; family Chromatiaceae; genus JASJBU01. Next base: position 1,608 of record JBDLIF010000305.1, read on the forward strand.
CGAGGCGGAGATCCGCGGGCACCGGCGTACCTACATCGGCGCCCTGCCGGGTAAGATCATCAATAATCTGAGCAAGGTAAAGACCCGTAATCCACTGTTCCTGCTGGATGAAATCGACAAGATGGCAATGGATTTCCGCGGCGATCCGGCCTCGGCACTGCTTGAGGTGTTGGATCCGGAGCAGAACCACACCTTCAATGATCACTATCTCGAGGTCGATTTCGATCTCTCCGAAGTGATGTTCGTGGCCACCGCGAATACCCTGAATATTCCTCCGGCACTGCTGGACCGCATGGAGGTGATTCGCCTATCCGGTTACACCGAGGACGAGAAGGTCAATATCGCGGAGCGCTATCTGGTAAAGAAACAGATGGAAAACAATGGCCTGAAGCAGGATGAGGTGACCATCAGGGAGGCGGCCATACGCGATATCGTACGTTATTACACCCGCGAGGCCGGGGTGCGCAACCTGGAGCGGGAGATCGCCAAGATCTGCCGCAAGGTGGTGAAGGATATCCTGCTCAAGCGACCCAAAGGCAACATTGTGGTCACGCCCAAGCGACTCGAACACTATCTGGGCGTGCAGCGTTTTCGTTATGGCCGTGCGGAGGAGCATGATCAAATCGGTCAGGTTACCGGGCTGGCCTGGACTGAGGTGGGTGGTGAACTGCTGACTATCGAAGCCGCGTTGATGCCGGGTAAGGGACGCCTCAGCCATACCGGTCAATTGGGCGAGGTGATGCAGGAGTCGATCCAGGCGGCGATGACGGTGGTGCGCAGTCGCGCCGAGACGATGGGCCTGGATGACGAATTTCATCAGAAGTGCGATGTCCACATCCATGTACCGGAAGGCGCGACCCCTAAGGATGGGCCAAGTGCTGGTGTTGGTATGTGTACCTCTCTGGTCTCGGCGTTGACCCGCATACCGGTACGGGCGGATGTGGCCATGACCGGTGAGATCACCCTGCGGGGCGAAGTGCTGCCGATTGGTGGTCTGAAAGAGAAGCTTTTGGCGGCCCATCGGGGCGGCATTACCACGGTGATCATCCCGCTAGAGAATGAGCGTGATCTGGTTGATATTCCAAAGAATATCAAACAGAATTTGAGCATCAAACCCGTGCGCTGGATCGATGAGGTACTGGACATCGCGTTAACTGAGTCCCCTGAGCCAGCGCAGCCAAAAAACGACCCTGAAAAAGGCCAGGAGAAGGTGGTGAAAGCGGCGGGTAAGTTGCCCAAGAAGGGTGCGGACTTGACCAAACATTAAGGGCTTGGGAATAGATGTGAACGGCTTGGCTTCCAAGAGATGCTTGCTTGACAGGGTTTCTGGCAGTCGGTATAAATTCTGGCGTTTCGGGCCCTGAATTGGGGCCATGACAGACATACATTGACCAGTAACAACGCTGTAGACTGGTTTGACACCAAAGGGGAAGAAAATAGATGAACAAGGCTGAATTGATTGAAGCAATGGCGGATGCGGCAGATATTTCCAAGGCCGCCTCGGCGCGTGCGTTGGATGGTATGGTGGATGCGATCACAGGTGCCATGAAAGCGGGTGACCAGGTATCTCTGATCGGCTTCGGCACCTTCTCGGTCAAGGAACGGGCGGCACGTCAGGGTCGTAACCCACAGACCGGCGAAACCATCGAAATCAAGGCTTCGAATATCCCATCATTCAAGGCTGGTAAAGCGCTGAAGGATGCCGTAAACTAGCGCGCCTCTTAGGGGCGCTTAGCTCAGCTGGGAGAGCATCGCCCTTACAAGGCGAGGGTCGCAGGTTCGATCCCTGCAGCGCCCACCAAATCTGGAGCGGTAGTTCAGTTGGTTAGAATACCGGCCTGTCACGCCGGGGGTCGCGGGTTCGAGTCCCGTCCGCTCCGCCAATATTGAGATGAAAACGGGGTATCAGTCTTGATGCCCCATTTTTATTTACGCGATTACATAATAATGAGTTCATAGCTATGTTGCAGAATATCAGGGATAAAGCTCAGGGGTGGATCGCCTGGGTGATTGTCATACTCCTCAGTACGACTTTCGCACTCTGGGGGATTCAGTCATATTTAAGCAATGCATCTGAAATAATCGTGGCGGATGTGAATGGGAACGAGATCACCGAACGTGATCTGGACCAGCACTACCAGCGCTATCTGCAGAATCTCCGTGATCAATTGGGGGCGGCTTACCGGCCTGAACTCTTCGATGATAAGCGGATGCGCCAGGAGTTGTTGAAGCGGATGGTGCGTGATGACGTCATCATGCAATCCTCGCTTGAGATGGGACTACGTGCAGGCGATCCCTTGGTGCAGCAG
>JBDLIF010000306.1:0-3911 GCA_039714955.1 Pseudomonadota bacterium
AGGATAGCAACCCACTGAGTTTGTATCCTCAATATCGATTCTGAAATTGGCCCGATTGGTATCTGCCTTGTCACCCCAGGGATAGATTCGGCTTGGATGATCATTTTCCACCAGAGAAACCGTATTGCCCAGCGATGCAATGGGTCTAATCAAGGAATGCTCAAGTATCTCTATACCTCCCCTGGCCGCCTTCTCCCACTCCACCTCGGAAGGCAGAGTCACCCTGTGATCTGTCTCGATCCAACCTTGCGCTCGCCAGGACTCGGTGAGCCACTGGCAGAAGGCCAGTGCCTCATGCCAACTCACCCAGCGTATCGGCTGATTGAGAGATTCGCTGATGACATCAGTGTGACCTAATGTAAACCCTGTTTCCCCGACAAAAACCTTAAACTGAGCCACTGTCACCGGATAGCGGGCAATCCAGTAGGGATAGCCGATATCGTACTGCTGTTGAGGCTGTTCATCCTCATAGGCATCTTCATCGTCCGCCTGGCTGCCCAGCAGGAATGGACCGGGAGGCACCTGGCAGAACTCCATCTGCTCCAGGGTTGTCACTTCGACCCGGGGATCACCTATCGCACCCAATACCCGGCCCGCCTCGACCCGCCTTGGGGCGGAGTTCTCCCGGTCATTGCGCAGGGTTGCCAGCAGTGCTTGGCTGACCCGTTCCCGGCAGCTTGGTGGCACGCCTTCGTTTCCCACATCATTCACGGCCTCACCCGCCAGGATGGCCGCTTCACCGATATTGTCAGCCTGCTTCAAGAGCGCCTCCAGCACCGCGCCGGCCGCCTCGTCCCGTTGCTGGATGATGCTGATGAAACCGATACACAGCAGGCTGACCTCGTGCCAGTTGTCGTCCTCCAGATGGGCAGCCAACTCCTTTACCACGGGCTCCATGCCCTGCTGCCCCATCTGGGCCAGGGCCACACCGGCCAGGTACTCCTGGAAGGTGAGATGGATGAAGCCGTACTGACGTCCGCCCCGGTCCAGCAGCAAGCCTGAGTGTTCCCGCACGCCCCGCAGAAAGGTCTCAGCTTCCAGTGCCGGATCTTGCGCCCCGCGGTCACGGCAGATCCGTTCCAGCTCCCGATGCAGTTCACCCTCCTTCACCAATCCCACCCCGGGCGAGGTGCGGTGCATCCACAGGGCCAGCGGCGCCAGGATGCGCAGGGTTTCGCGCACCTCCAACCGATGGCTCTCTCGGCCGGCCAGACTGCGCGCCTGGTTCCAGTTATACAGCAGGGTCTCCACATATTTCTGGTAGAGTTCCACCCGCCGTTCCGGCAGGGTGATGCCCTGGCGCTTCATCAGCGCCAGAATCGTCAGCAGCAGCGGATTCGCCGCCAGTGTCCGCACACCGGGATTGTGTCTTACTGATGTCAACAGCTCGTCGCGTTCCTGCGCCGCATCGAATTCGGCCACCTGGGTTGCGCCCTGAGCCGCCTGCTCCAGGGCGATGGTCCACTTTTCGATAAACGACTCGATCTCTTCGTCGTCCAGATCCACCAGGGTGCTTTCGGCCAGCCCGTCGACCGTCGGCCGTACCTCCGGATAACCCACCAGCCGGCTGGTAATGAGAAACTTGTTACCCGCGCGCCGGTGAAAGGTAAAGAAATCGACCACCCGTTCCACCACCAGATGCCGGCGGCTGAGGTCTTTCACCTCGTCCAGACCATCCAGCAGCAGCAATACGCCACCCGCTTTCAGGGCCTCTTCCAGCAGCTTGCCAAGGGGCAGTTCGACCCCCCGCTCTTCATAGTAGCGGGCGATGAAGCGGTCCAGCGGGATGTCACTCTCCGCCAGTGCATTGGCATAGGCGGAGAGAGGCACCAGGACAGGGAGCCGCTGGGACAGACCCAGGACCTCGCCCTGACCGGTGGCCAATGTCAGGGTCAGGAACTTGAGAAAGGTGGTCTTGCCGGCGCCGGGATCGCCGAGAATGATCAGCCCATCGTTTTTCTGTATCAGTTCAAGCAGTGGCTGGGGCTCGCTCAGGCGCTCCCCCATCGCTTCACACTCCTGCCGGCTCGCCTTTCGTCCGGCAATGTGCAACTCACGGGACCAGGTGTCCCCTTCCGGGGTTTCTCTGCGCGCCTTGAGTGGTACATACATCTGCAGCAGCGGGAGCTTGAGCGGTATCCGGTCTGAGATGCCCATGCCGCGGAAGTCGAGGTATTTATAGCGGTCCAGCAGCGTCTGCAAGTAGCGGGCAGTAACCCGGTCGAGGTCCACCCTGGGTTTCGGTTTTCCTATCTGTGCCCACAACTGATCTGAGGAGATTGCAGCGGCCCCGATATTCAGAACGGTGATGTCACCCCCCACATTCCCGCCAACGCCGACAGCCCCTTTCGTTGCCGCCACGGCATTTTTGGCCGCTTGGGCGATGACACCATCTCCATCCAGTTGAGCCTGGTTTGCCGTTACTTGCCCGCCCTCCTGCATCAGCCCTGCAAGCTGTTGTGCCAGCTCGTGATCCGCCTGCAGGATCTTTTTCAATTGACCACGTAACGCAACCCGGAGGTCTTCATCATCCGGCGATGTTGCAAGATCCAGAACTATGTCCTGTGCCGCGGGTTTGTTGTCGATCGCTCTCCGCAACCGCTCCCAGACTTGCTGGATCAGTTCGGGCGCGGCCCCACCGATCTTCTCCGCGCTCATCTCCGCCAGCTTTTCCCCGCCCTTCACGAGAAAGGGTAATGCCGGAGCGAGGAGCGCAGCCAGTGCGGTGAAATCCATCATCAATCTCCTGTCGTCTTTGTTGACGTCCGGTAACCCGGAAGCATGTTTGTACCTGTTTAACCCATCCTGATTTGTAGGAGCGCCCCATGGGCGCTATCGATATACCACACAGGGCGCCACAACAAAGTAATACCCAGCAACCTTCGCGGGCATGGCCCGCTCCTACCCGGTCCGTGGTCCTGGCACATCGAACATTCAGAGATCAGAGGCTTCATCGTTCAGAGAAGGCAATGGGGACACCACTACCCGAAAACCCACACTGGCCACTTGTTTCAGGCATTTGTGACATCAGCAAAGCCATTCGTCAATAACTGGTTTAAAATAGCCCGATACAAACAGGACAAACTGCTTCACATGAACAGAGCCATCACGTTTTTTCTCCTTTGGACATCGATCATCCTGCTGACCGGTTGCGCCGGGATGGCTGAACGTTTTCCGGAAAATGCCCCACTCACCCATGTGGAGGCCAACCAGACCCTATCGGGCCTGCAGACCCGCGGTAGCGGCGAGATACTCCTGGTACTGACTTTCTCCGGTGGTGGCAGCCGTGCTGCCGCACTGGCCTATGGCGTCCTGGAGGCACTGAAAGAGACTCCACTGGCAACAAAAATGGGCAAACAACGGTTGCTCGAAGAGATCGACATGATCTCGGCCGTTTCGGGTGGCAGCATTACAGCAGCCTATTTTGGCCTGTTCGGCGAGCGCCTGTTCACCGATTTCCGCGCGGACTTTCTGCAGCGCGACGTGCGTGCGGAGTTGCAGGATATCATCCTGACGGCAAGCACCCTGACCCGTCTCAGCTCGGAGACCTTCGGCAAAGGCGATGTGCTGGACGAGTATTTCAGCCAGCAACTGTTTGGCTCGGCTACCCTTGATCAGCTGCTCGACGCCGATGGCCCGTTTGTACGGATCAACGCCACCGACCTGTTCAAGGGAGGGCAGTTCGGCTTCACCGCGGATCAGTTTGCATTGATCTGCTCGGATATCGAACAGTTCCCGGTCTCCCGGGCGGTGGCGGCATCCAGTGCCGTGCCGCTGATCTTCTCCCCGGTCACCCTGACCAATCATGCCGGCAGGTGTGATTACACCCCGCCTCAGTGGCTGCGGAAGGGCCTGCAGGAGAAGGGAATCCATAATCGCCGTTACCGCATCGCCAGCAACCTCAATGCCTA
>JBDLIF010000307.1:0-3910 GCA_039714955.1 Pseudomonadota bacterium
CGCCACATCACCCTCAAACCCTCGGATCTGGATAGCTACCAGGGAGAGCGGGGAAGGCGGGGCAACAAGCTGCCCAGGGGGTTTCAGCGGGTTGAGCGGGTTGAGGTCAGCGGATAAATGCTTTTTGGTGACTTGATTGATTCACCGGTATAATGAATCGTTTAAGGTCCGAGCCGAGATACTGGGTTGTGGCTTAACCGTGATTGAAATGCGAAAGTGGCGGAATTGGTAGACGCGCTGGATTTAGGTTCCAGTGGGGCAACCCGTGGGAGTTCGAGTCTCCCCTTTCGCACCATTTTTCTGGATTGACTCCAGTACTATACCCATGATGGGTATATTTTCCATATGTTCAATAATTGACCGCCGACGGTGGTCGGCACAGTCAGGAGAGAAATAGATGCAAGTTTCGGTGGAATCGGGTGACGGGCTTGAGCGGCGTATGACCGTGGAACTGCCAGCTAACAAGATTGAGGAGGCAGTGAGCAAACGCCTGAAGCAGATCGGCCGGACCGCCAAAATGGATGGTTTTCGTCCTGGTAAGGTGCCCATGAACATCCTGCGCCGTCAATATGGCAGTCAGGTGCTGCAGGAGGTCTATGGGCAGATGATCGAAAGCAGTTATCAGGAGGCCGTAGACCAGGAGAAACTACAGCCTGCTGGCATGCCTAAAATTGAGCCTAAAGTGTCTGATTCAGAAGGTGTTTTCAGCTACATCGCGACCCTGGAGGTAATGCCCGAAGTCGGGCAGGTGAAAGTGGAGGGGACCATCAATCGCCCGGTGGCGGAGATTACCGATGAGGATGTGGCCGAGATGATTGAAAAGCTGCGTAAGCAGCGCGCCAGCTGGAGTGCCGTGGACCGAGCGGCCGCGGAGGGGGATCAGGTCAAGGTCAATTTCAAGGGCTTGATGGAGGGTGAGGCCTTCGAGGGTGGCTCCGCCAGTGATGTGCCGCTGGTGTTGGGTTCCAAGCGGATGATCGAGGGATTTGAGACGGGCCTGGTGGGTGTAGTCAAGGAAGAGAAGCGTAGTTTGGAGCTCAAATTCCCTGAAGATTACCGGGTGGAAGAGCTGGCCGGAAAGCCGGTAACGTTCGAGGTGGAGGTCAACGAGGTAGCGGAAGAGGTGCTGCCAGAAATGGATGATGCCTTTGCTAATGAATTTGGTGCCAGCGAGGGTGTGGATAAGCTGAAGGACGACATTCGCGAAAATATGCAGCGTGAACTGGAACAGCGCATCAAGACCAAGGTCAAGAATCAGGCCATGGAGCTGATTGTCGGCAGCAACAGCCTTGAGATTCCCGTGGCGTTGGTGAATGAGGAGGTCGAGGCCCTGCGCAAGCAGACGCGCAGTCAATTGCGGGAAGGCTCTGGCTCCATCGAGCTGCCAAGCAGCATGTTCGAGGAGCAGGCCAAGCGGCGGGTGACCCTGGGACTGCTGATTAGTGAGGCGATCAAACAGAACAAGATTGAGCTGGATAGTGAGCGGGTACGCAGCGCCATAGAGGAGTATGCGGCAAGCTATGAAGATCCGGAAGAGGTGATCAAGCACTACTATACCGATCGGTCTCAGCTGTCAGCGGTGCAGAATCTGGTACTGGAAGAGCAGGTAGTGGACTGGGTACTTGAACAGGTGAGTGTCGCGGACGAACCGACCAGCTTCAGCGCACTCACCGCGGAGGGTTGAGAAGCAGACAGCTAAGGCCATCCAGAAAATCATCGTCAGAAATCCGACATTGGGACGAATCAAGATCTTAAAGATTATAAGTCATTGAAAAGAAAGGAATCGAAAGATTTGTAATGACAGCCGCCTTTCCGCGAACATTATCGGGACAGGCGCTGATTGAGATTGCCTTGAGTTAATTGCTGGCTTTACGTGGATAGAGTAGCTGGCACTTTAACTGTGCCATGATCTGGTGTGAGATAATCAAATTTTTCCTAAAGGAAACAGAAGTTATGACCGATATCGAACATATGGGGGAATTAGACGCACAAAACCTTGGGCTCGTGCCCATCGTTATCGAGCAGACCGCGCGTGGTGAGCGCTCGTTCGATATCTATTCCCGCTTGCTCAAGGAGCGCGTCATCTTCCTGGTCGGGCCAGTTGAGGATCAAATGGCTAACCTGGTAGTCGCCCAGCTGCTGTTTCTTGAATCGGAAAATCCTGACAAGGATATTCATCTCTATATCAACTCGCCTGGGGGTTCTGTAACCGCGGGTTTATCCATCTATGACACCATGCAGTTCGTACGTCCGGATGTGAGCACCATGTGTATTGGCCAGGCAGCCAGTATGGGGGCGTTGCTCTTGACTGGCGGTGCAAAAGGGAAACGTTACTGCCTGCCGAATTCACGCATGATGATCCACCAGCCGCTGGGTGGTTTTCAAGGTCAGGCTACGGATATCGAGATCCATGCCAAGGAGATCCTGCTGTTGCGTGAACGGTTGAATACCATCATGGCCCAGCATACCGGTAAAACCCTGGAGATCATTTCGAGGGACACGGAGCGGGATAATTTTATGGGTGGCGAAGATTCGGTTGCCTATGGTCTGATTGACCAGGTACTGGCCAACAGAACCAGCGAATCCAAGGCAAAACCTTGAGTGATGAGCGGTTGATTCCAAGTTACATGGCACAATACTCTAGCCGCGGCAGTGCGAGAGTACTCTTGCCATATGATTACAGTTAGATATGATTGAACAAAGGCTGAGATTCTCGCGGGAGAGACTAGCATGAGCAATGATAAACACGGTAAGGGTGACGACGGCAAGCTGCTGTACTGCTCTTTTTGCGGTAAAAGCCAGCACGAAGTGCGTAAACTGATTGCCGGACCCTCGGTTTTTATCTGTGACGAGTGCGTCGAACTCTGCAATGACATCATCCGCGAAGAGATGCAGGAGTCGAGCGATGCCGGCTCAGGCGGCCTGCCAAAGCCACACGAGATCAACAAGACCCTGGATCAGTATGTTATCGGTCAGTCCAGGGCGAAAAAGGTCCTTTCGGTAGCCGTCTATAACCACTACAAGCGGTTGGAGAGCATTGGCAAGGAGAGCGATATCGAGCTGGCCAAATCCAATATTCTCCTGATCGGTCCGACCGGTTCGGGTAAGACCCTGCTGGCCGAGACCCTGGCGCGGCTGTTGAATGTGCCCTTCACTATTGCCGATGCCACGACCCTGACCGAGGCGGGTTATGTGGGTGAGGATGTGGAAAACATCATCCAGAAACTGCTGCAGAAGTGCGATTACGATGTCGAAAAGGCCCAGACCGGCATCGTCTACATCGACGAGATCGACAAGATCTCCCGTAAGTCCGACAACCCCTCCATTACCCGTGATGTCTCGGGTGAAGGTGTACAGCAGGCCCTGTTGAAGCTGATCGAAGGGACCGTGGCCTCGGTGCCGCCACAGGGTGGGCGTAAACATCCCCAGCAGGAGTTTCTGCAGGTCGATACCTCGAATATCCTGTTCATCGTGGGTGGCGCCTTTGCCGGCTTGGAGAAGGTGATCAAGGACCGCTCGGAGAAGGGGGGTATTGGCTTCTCGGCTGAGGTGAAAAGCAAGGATGACAGCCGCTCCATTGGCGAGATCATCATTGGCGTGGAGCCTGAGGATCTGATCAAGTATGGTCTGATTCCCGAGTTCGTCGGCCGGCTGCCGGTGGTGGCTACCCTGCAGGAATTGGATGAGGGGTCATTGGTGCAGATCCTCACTGAGCCGAAGAACGCCCTGACCAAGCAATACAGCCGTCTGTTCGAGATGGAGGGCTGCGAGCTGGAGATCCGCGGAGACGCCCTGCGCGCCATTGCCCGTAGGGCCATGGCGCGTAAGACGGGTGCTCGGGGACTGCGTACCATCCTGGAGCAGGTTCTGCTCGATACCATGTATGATCTGCCATCCATGGAGGAGGTCA
>JBDLIF010000308.1:0-3908 GCA_039714955.1 Pseudomonadota bacterium
CAGGCCTGAAAGATGACAGGGAATTCGTAGTGGCCTTCTAGCAGGTCCTGGGCGAGGGTGGGCAAGTCATTTTCTCTGTCCTCATGGAGTATGATGACCCCGATCAATCTTGCCACTTGGGTGAGTTGGTCGTCGAAAACCTGGTCTATTTCGGTACTGCTTCGCCACCAGATAAAGCCCGCGATGACCCCCCAGATAAGGAAAAAGATGCTGAGGATCAGGATGAGCAGTCGCGACCGGATGGAATGCATTAGCCTGGGTCCGACGGCTGAACGACCGCAATCTGGCCAATTGTGATTGAGCCAGGGCAGTGATTTATAATTTTATTTCCTAAGTTGTCGGGGAGGGGGGTATTGGCATGGTGTCGGCTCACTGGAAGGGTGAAGGCCGGATATACAACGCTAGCCCGTGGTTTCATGGTGTTGAGGCTACATGGAATGTTCCATCCGCCAGAGATGGGTGGTTCTTTAGCCTATAAGATATCCCACCCCCCTGATGGTGATTATTGACTTGATTCCCAGTTTCTTTCGCAGGTGATGGATGTGCACCTCTACCGCGTTACTTTCAACCTCACCGCCCCAGCCATACAGAGACTCCTCGATCTGTCTGCGGGAAATGACCCGCCCCGTGTTCTCCATCAACAGTTGCAGGATGCTGAACTCACGGTTGGATAGATTGACATTGCGGCCATCCACGCTAACGGTACGAGTATTTGTGTCGAGGCAGAGGTTGTCCACCTGTAATTGTGGGGCTGCATGTCCGCGGTTCCTGCGATGCAGGGCCTGTATGCGCGCGCATAGCTCATCGATCTCAAAGGGTTTGACGACATAGTCATCCGCGCCGGAATTCAACAGGTTGACCCGATCGGTCAATCGACTCTGCCCACTCAGTATCAGCACGGGGATCTGGTTTCTGTTCGACCTGAGACGGAACAGCAGTTCTTTGCCGGATAGTTCCGGTAGATGCAGGTCCAGAACCACAAGATCATAGCAATCCCGCAGCAGGGCATGGTCGGCGGCTTGACCATTCTGAACCCAGTCCACGGTATGTCCGCGCTCATGCAGAACGGCCTGCAGTCCATCACCCAGTAGTTCATCATCTTCCGCGATTAGCAGACGCATGATCACCTCTTGAACATCCCTTTTCTTTTTTTTAATCCATTGGGTTATTGTTAGTTAATCTTTCCGTTTCCAGAATGCTCTGCTCTTCAGCCAGGCAGCTATTGTGTAGCAGTCCGAGGGCCAGGCAAGAGATGATTAGGCGCTTCAAGCTGACTTCTGGTCTCCTCAGTGTTGGATAAGCCAGGTATTTCCCTGTTGTGGGCAGGAAAAGGCTGTTATGCGAAAGAAAATTCTATTATTGTGTGATTTGAGTCAAATTAACCGAGATAAAATATTCTTGACATTTGGTATTCATTGATCATTGAGGATACCAGTCTGAGAAAGACAGAACAATTAGTAATGACCAGTATTGACAGGGCCTGGACGGGTTATCTGTTGTGGGTGGGTCTGCGGGTTTTACCTAGTTGCAGCTAGTGTGCGCCTAAAAAATTCCCCCTCCCGACGGGAGGAGGGGACTATTGCCTTCCTGGTTTTAATTGATCCGGTAGCCGAGATGAATAAGATTCATTACTCCGCCCCGTCGTGTTTGGCGATATTTTTTTGCTTCCATAAAAGGTAGACCGCGGGAATCACGAACATCGATAACAGTGGCGCGGTGATCATGCCGCCGATCATCGGCGCGGCGATGCGTTGCATGACCTCCGAACCCGTGCCCTCGCTGAGCATGATCGGCAGCAGGCCGGCGATGATCACCGCAACCGTCATGGCCTTGGGCCTTACCCGCAGCACGGCACCCTCCATGATCGCCCCCTTCAGGTCGTACCGGTTATTCAGGCGGCCCGCCTGACGGCGTTTGTCGAGGGCGTTATCCAGATAGAGCAGCATGATCACGCCGAATTCCGCGGCAACCCCCGCCAGGGCGATGAAACCCACGGTCACCGCCACGGAGAGGTTGTAATCCAGCAGCAGCAGCAGCCAGAAACCGCCCACCAGGGCGAAGGGCAGGGAGAGCAGCACCATCACGGCCTGGGTGATCCGGCGAAAGATCAGATAGAGCAGCAGGAAGATGATCAGCAGGGTCATGGGCACCACCTTCAGCAGCTTCTCCTGGGCCCGGATCATATACTCGTACTGGCCGGACCAGGCGATGGAGTAGCCAGTCGGCAGATCGACCTGTTGCTCTACGGCCTCTCTTGCCTCGTGCACATAACTGCCCAGATCCACATCGCGGATATCCACGAAGGTCCAGCCATTGATGCGGCCGTTTTCGCTCTTCAGCATGGGCGCCCCGTCCACCACCTTGACCTCGGCGACCTGGGAGAGGGGGATCTGCGCGCCTGTTTGGGTGACGAGGGGCAGTTCCCGCAGCTTATGCACATCATCCCGCTGTTCCCGGGGGAAGCGCAGATTCACCGGGTAGCGTTCCAGTCCCTCCACCGTCTGGGTGATGTTGATGCCCCCCACCGCGGCGCTGACGATCTCGTTGATGTCTTCGATATTCAGTCCCAGCCTGGCCGCCTCCAGGCGCTTGGGGACAATCTCGATATAGCGCCCCCCGGCGACCCGTTCCGAGTAGACCGAGGCGGTGCCTTGCAGCGGCATCAGCACCTGTTCGATCTCGCGGCCGATGCGTTCGATGGTCTCGATATCGCTGCCCGCCACCTTCACCCCCACCGGGGTTTTGATGCCGGTGGAGAGCATGTCGATGCGGGTCTTGATCGGCATGATCCAGGCGTTGGTCAGGCCGGGAAATTTGACCCGTTGATCCAGCTCCTGCTTGAGTTTCTCCAGGGTCATGCCCGGCCGCCACTGCTCCTGGGGCTTGAGTTTGATCAGGGTTTCGATCATGGTCAGGGGGGCCGGATCGGTGGCGGTCTCCGCCCGGCCGATCTTGCCGAACACCCGCTCCACCTCGGGGGTCTGGCGGATCAGCCGGTCGGTCTGCTGCAGCAGCTCCTGCGCCTTGCCGATGGAGAGGCTGGGCAGGGTGGTGGGCATATACATCAGGTCGCCCTCGAACAGGTCGGGCATGAACTCGGCGCCCAGGCCGCTCCCCAGGCGCGCCAGCCAGGGGATTTGGGAAAAGGTCTTGCGCCACGCCCGGGCCTGTTGATCTTCCCACTGCTCGATGCTCTGGAGTTTCTCCTCCGCCCACTCGGGGTTCACCAGCTGGGTAGCACGGAGCGGCCATTCCAGGGGCTCCAGCATCCCTTTCACGCCATACAGGGGAATGCTGATGCTCAGCACCACCAGCAGGGAGAGCAGCAACGTGGTGCGGGGCATGGCGAGCACGATGCGCAGCAGGGGGCGGTAGAGGGCGATCAGCAGCCGGATCACCGGGTTGTGCGACTCCCTGGGGATCTCGCCGCGCAGGAAATAGCCCATCAGCACCGGCACCAGGGTCACCGCCAGACCGGCCGCCGCTGCCATGGCAAAGGTCTTGGTGAAGACCAGGGGGGAGAAGAGCCGGCCCTCCTGGGCCTCCAGGGAGAACACCGGGAGAAAACTCAGGGTGATGATGAGCAGGGAGTAGAAGAGCGCCGGGCCCACCTCCGCGGTGGCCTGGCCGATCACCCGCCAGCGTTCCGCATCGCTCAGTTTGGCGCCGGCCCGCTCCAGGTGTTTGTGGGCGTTCTCGATCATCACGATGGCGGCGTCCACCATGGCGCCGATGGTGATGGCGATGCCCCCGAGGGACATGATGTTGGCGTTGATCCCCTGCTGGCGCATGATGATAAAGGCGATCAGGATGCCCAGGGGCAGGCTCACGATGGCCACGATGGATGAGCGGATATGGAAGAGAAAGACCAGGCAGACCAGGGAGATCACGATCAGCTCCTGGATCAG
>JBDLIF010000309.1:0-3896 GCA_039714955.1 Pseudomonadota bacterium
AGATAACCCTCGGGACTGCCGGCGGCGAGGGGTTCCAGGGCTGCGGCGGTCATCAGGGAGACCACTGCCACCGGCCCGGTGGCGAGCTGCCGGGAGGAGCCGAACAGGGCCGCCACGATGGGGGGCAGGAAGGAGGCGTAGAGACCGTAGTAGACAGGCAGACCGGCGAGCTGGGCGTAGGCCATGGACTGGGGCACCAGCACCAGGGCCACGGTGACGCCGGCGATGAGATCCGCCCGCAGGGTGTCCTTTTTCTTCAATTCGCCGATCCAGCCCAGGAACGGTAGGAACAACTCCCAAAAAGGTCTTACATCCGATTTTCCGCCAGCCACTTAATTACCCCCTCTGTATTGCACCCAAGAGATCGAGAATCCATTAGTGTATTCTAATTCACTTACCTTATACAAATGCGATAATCGATCAGCGCCAAGTGCCGCTCGCCCTCAGGGACCGAAACTGCTTGATCCACAAAAGAAAAAAGCCGTAACCCGGAGTCCCGATGACTTCGAGTTACGGCCTAGGGGCTGGTCTCAACGGGCAGGCGTTACCCGGGTCGTCGCGGATGCGACATCGTTGGTTGGATCGCTGTCACCAGCAGCGGAGACCCGCGCCAGCCAAGCCACATCTTCCCGCCGGGTCACCGTTGGCGCGGTCCAATCGAAGGTGAATTCCCGCGCCTCGCCGGCTTGAAGATCAGCGAAATCCAGGATCATCAGATCCCCATCCGCCTCAACGGTGACCGTGCCAGAGGCCGCCTCCAGAGCCTCTTCTGAATTCAAGATAACCACCTTGATGGCCTCTGTCTCCCCGCTCTTGACGTTACGGGGTACCTCGAGACTATCCAGGGAGACATCCACAGGCGTGGGAGCGGCGTTGATCACCACTTCCGCCTCGGCCTGGTTATCCCCCATCTCCGGGTCACCCCCATCGACTATCGCCCTGGCGGTCCAGATGACCCGGTCAGGCAGTCCGGTTGGATCGGTTACCAACCAGTTGAAGGCAAAAGGTAGAGACGTACCTTCCATCAGGTCGGCAAAGACGCCAAACAAGGAGGCTACGGCCTTCCCAGTATCCGGATCGGTTGCTTCACCAAAGATCTGCCCGGAGGCGGCAGGCTGGCCAGTGGCAGTGCTAACCGCAACGCCAACCGGCACCTCGGTGCCTTCATCCACGGCATCCGCCATGTCGAGTGTGATCGCCACATCGGACGCCAGGGGTTCAGGCGCCATCTCCGGGGGGAGGCTAGCCAGCCAGGGCGCTGCAAATGCCTGGCCCTCGCCCAGATTGGAGCTGCGCAGGGTGAAGGTCGCGGCACCGCTCGCCGGGTCGTAGGTGGGCCAGCCGTCGATCGACTCCACGGTGATATGGTAGTTGTTGTTCACCAGCCCCATGTCGTCCAGTTCGGTGATGAAATAGAACTGGCTGCCATCCGGAACCTCCGGCTCCGGGTTCGCCACCCAGAAATCGATGACCTGCTGAGGCACGGCCACCGGCGGGTTGTCCGGGCGGGTGAAGTTGCCGTTCCCATCCAACACCGGATCGCCATAGGTCGCACTGGTGGAGTCCGTATCGAGCACCACATAGGTCTCCCAGCAGGGCATACCACCACAGGCGGGGCTGTTACCACTGCCATCCCAGTCGGCGATGGTGTCCGCATCGGTCACCGGATCGCCGTCACCGTCCCAGAAGAAACCGAGAGGGAGCTGGCCCTGGGGCAGCATGTTGCCGAACAGGCAGTAGTGGAGCCCCTGGACATTACCAGCCGTCTCGATGCGATCCTCATTCTGCACCAGCAGATCGTAGTAGGCGCGCCCCGTGCCTGAAGGATCGGGATTACAGGTGGGGTTGGTCCAAGGCAATACGCCATCAGGCAGGCCGAAATAACCATCGATGGTGCGGTTCTTGTTGTCCGCGGCGTCACCGAACAGGCCGGCGGACATCAAGGAGCCCAGATCGGAATCGCCCGGCGGGGTACTGTAAAAGGGCAAGGGATTGAAGTCCTGAATCTTCGGGTTTTGGCCCTTCTGCCGCTTGCTGAACCTGAGGCCGTCTCCATCGCTTGAAGGGATAAATTCGCTGCCTGTGCCAAAACCCAATTCCACCACAAAACCCGCCATGCGCTGACCGGTGGCATTGATATATTTTTTGAACACCCGGTAGGCCCGAGCCAGATCGTCCACGTCGCTGGCGTTGAATACCATGTCCAGCGGCTTGCCGTCGGTCAGGACGATGCCGTCAAGCGGATCGGCGGGAATGGCGCCAGCGCCTGCCACCAGCGCCTCGAGTTTTACCCGCTTGGCCGACTGGAACTCGTCAGTGCAGGTTTTTGGCGCGCTGTTCGGATCCGCCCGGTTGGTGCCGGTGGTGATGATACAGTTCCTGCCGACGTCGGGGCTTTCAGTGAGCACCTGGGCGCCCGGCGTCACCACCGAACCCTCCTTCCAGATCACGGCGCCGTGGCTTTCGAGCCGCTCCCTGCCGGTGTAGAGCTTACTGTCATAGGTCACCCCGGGCACGTGGGAAGGCTCGACCCCCGGTGGCCAGTTCGGCAGATCGGTCACCACATTATCCCGATTCCAGCTCTCGATGCTGGTTGCCTGAGCCAGGCCGATTGCGAGCACGAGCGATGATACGGCAAACACAGCAGGGCTGTGCCTCTTCTTCATTGACATGGGTATCCCCTCCATTTATTAGTAATTTTATCTCGTGATTAAACGCCACCCATCAGCGGAACCACCCTGGGAATCTCGTTCACTTTTCAAGTGATGTCAAGTCATTACAAATTGTCATTGTTTTTACCCAGTTTCATTAGGGTTTTAAAAAGCCTCTATACTCGATGAGAAGGTCAGGGCCGGATCATGTGAAAATCCAGACCCGACCTCATTCAGCGCAGATTGAAAAACACAAGTAATAACCGGAGGAGCATCCAATGAACTATCTAAACAAGTTAGCCTTGAGACTAGGGCTTGGCGTAGGCTTGCTGTCTCTATCCATCACTTCGGCACAGGCCGAGCAGGAATCCACCAGGCTGGCAATCGATCAGGTCAGGGGCAGTCTGTCCGTAATGGTACTGGGATCCGGCGGACCCGTCGCCACACCCAGTGGCCGTGCCAGCGCGGGCTACCTGATCTTTGTCGACGGCGAACCGCGCATCCTGATGGATGTCGGAGGTGGCACCTTTCAACGGCTGGCCGCCAGCGGAACCAATATCAAGGACCTCGATATCGTCTTGTTGAGCCACCTGCATATCGATCACACCGGGGATCTGTCATCCGCCATCAAGACCATCTATTTCCACAATCGAGGCGCCGGCACCTTCCGCACCGCGCCTGTCCGTATCTTCGGCCCGGGCATTAATAGTGCGACCTTCCCAGGGACCGATATACTCCAATACCCCGCCTCGACCGAGTATGTGGACGGCCACTATCACATGGAGTACGGCCTGGAGCGTTATCTGAACATCTTCGCCACCGCCATCAGCGGTGGTGAATTCGACTATACCGCCGAGGACTTCTCCCCCGATGTCACCCTGCCTCTACGCACCATCCTGGATGAAGACGGCCTGGTGATAAAAACCCTTGGCGTGATCCATGGACCGGTGCCCTCCCTGGCCTTTCGCGTCGAATACCGCGGCCAGAGCATCGTCTACTCCGGAGATACCAGCTCCAAAACAGACAATATGATCGAGTTGGCCGAGGATGCCGACCTGCTTATCTATGACACCGCCATCATGGACGATCTGCCGAATGGGCCGAACGATGGTGTATTCTTCCTGCTCCATACCACGCCGACCCGCATCGGAGAGGTCGCCGCAGCCGCCCAGCCCAAGCGGCTGGTGCTGTCCCATATCACCCCGATCACTGAACCGCGGCTGGATGAGCCGCTTGACCTCATCC
>JBDLIF010000310.1:0-3890 GCA_039714955.1 Pseudomonadota bacterium
GATCTATCACTTGTTTGCCGGCATCGATCAACTGTTGCCTGAGCCGTTCGCAATAGGGATAGGTAAAATCGATATGAGTGACCTGGTCCAGATCTGTATCGAACAGGGTAGACTCCCGGCCATAGGTATAATCGATGATCTGGTCTGGAATAATTATTGCGCCCGGGGCCATCTCATTTGTGATACCGCCTACCGCTGCGACCCCGATAATCGTATCGACTCCAGCCTGTTTCAGGGCCCATAGATTTGCCCGGTAATTGACTCGATGAGGGGGGATGGTATGAGAAGGGCCATGACGCGGCAGAAAAATCACTTCATTATCGGCAATTCTTCCATGGGTCAATGGCGCTGAGGGTTCGCCGTAAGGGGTGCGGAAAACCTCTCTATGAATTACCACTAGATCGGGAATCCCATCCAGGCCGGTACCACCGATAATGGCCAGTTTTGTCATTGGCTCCCCTCATCCAATTATTCTTTACCGCTGGATTGTACCCGGGATATCAACAATGAAAAGTTGTCCGCTACCAAATCCTGAATTGAAAATCTCCCGCATCTCTCGCCAAGAGCCTGCCATTTGCAGGGGATAGAATCTTTCCGCCCTGCTGGTTTGATGCTAAAAAACTCACAAAAAGGAAGGGGGGCCAAGGCCCCCTTTCACGTATTGTTTGTTAATACCCTAGCCCGTTGCGACCGATTGAAATAGGCCAGATATTTCCAGGGTTGGGAGAAGGATTGTCTGTTCCCGGCTGATCCGCTCTTCAACCATATCGAAGATCTCGAAGGTCTCAGCCACGAAGTCGTCCGTAAAGTTGAAGTCACAATTCTTCAACCACTTATTGTAATAGTCATCGAACTGCTTGCGCATGGGTTTTTGTCCATTCAGGAACCCCCAAGCCATGGATTTCAGTTTGGGATCCTCGTGGATTAACAATCCCGGATAGACCTCCTGATCCTGCGATGACATATGGCTTTTCATCTTGTCAGCCAATTCACAGAGTAACTTGTGGGTGGTCATGGCGTTAGGACGGATTTTCAGTTGATCTTTGGTCATCATGGCCCTCAGGTCTTTGATCATCACCTGCATTTCGCCATGACTGCCTTTCAAACTATCAATGGTGCTCACTACTACTCCTCCTAGGGATGGTATGGGGCCCAGCGGAAGTAATTACTGGGTATGGGCGTCTAAACGGACAAAAAACCAAATATTGACATCCTGCTCTTAGGTCAGGTTTATCGTTGATATAGTTATATTGGACCATTTTTTCCAAAATAACAAATAGGTAGTTAATTTTATTAGGATTTTTAAATATACAATAAGGGTTTTCCCTTGGGTTGACTAGGACAGAACCGGTTGCTATGCCTGCCAATCAATCAGTTCGCTTCACAGCATAGATGCCAGCCGCATTCCTCAGGTAACCTTTGTAGTCCATGCCAAAACCAAAAACATATCTGTCATCCACCTCAAGACCCACAAAATCAGCCTTAAACCCATTCCCTCTATCGTGCAGCTTCTCCACCAGCACCGCGGTCCAAACCGACTCTGCACCCGCATCCTTACAGGCCCTGACAATTTCCAACAGGGTAATGCCCTCATCCAGGATATCGTCTATAAGCAAAACGGTCTCACCACGCAAAGAGGTGCTGGGCCACCCGATCCACTCCAACTCCGTGCCGGTTGTCTCTCCTCGATAGCGGGATGCGTGGATATAGTCCTGCCGTAAGGGAAACGAGAGCCGGGTTAACAGCTGTCCCATCGGTATCAGTGCCCCATTCAGCACGCAAAGGACAATAGGGTCTGCATCGGATAACCTGCCGGTTATCTCCAGCGCCATGCGATCCAGCGTCTGCTCCACCTCGGAGCGTGAATAGAGTTGCTCCGCGGTTGCCAGGGCTTCCGCGGCCTGTTGGGGTGAGATCATCGTACGCGTTATTCCAGCTTAAGATCGAAGGTCAGGTGCTGATCAGCCTCTGCCATGGCCTCCACCGCCTGTAACCAGCGTGGATCCAGATGTAACTCCTGCCGGGTCATCTGTCTCCGGCCATGCATTCTGACCAGACGCACATGGGCGGCGGGGTCATTGTAGTCGCTGAGCGCATCCAGAACCTCGATTGCGCCAGGTCGATTGTTACAGACCAGCACCATATCACAACCGGCAGAGAGCGCTAGATTGGCACGATCGACATAACCGCCCACCTCTTCAGCCGCCGCCATACTCAGATCGTCACTGAAGATGACACCCTGAAAACCAAGCCGTTTGCGTAAAATATCTTTCAACCAAATGGACGAAAAACCCGCGAGTTGACGATCGATATGCACATAGACCACATGGGCCGGCATGATCGCCTCTATGCCATAATGGATCATCCGCTCAAAAGGCCGCAGATCCTCCATCTGCAGGTCTTCAAAGAGACGGGCGTCCACCGGCAGGGCATGATGTGAATCGGCCTCCACTCCGCCATGCCCGGGAAAGTGTTTCCCGACTGCCGCCATGCCGGCCGCGTGGCTACCCTGCATCCAGGCATGCGCCAGCTTTGCTACGATTTCCGGGTTTGCTGAAAAGGCCCTGTCACCAATCACCCGGCTGGTACCTGTTCCCAGATCTAATATCGGTGCGAAACTGAAATCGACACCACAGCTCAGCAGTTCGGCCGCCATCAGCCAGCCCCCCTGCTCCGCCAGACTCAATCCCCTGACCGCTCTCTTCTCATATTGTTCACCAAACCAAGCGGCGGGAGGCAACCGGCTAAAACCCTGCTTGAATCGCTGTACCCGACCCCCTTCATGATCCACCGCGATGAGCAGATGGGGCGTTCTCAATGCATGGATCTCCGCACAAAGCCGGGTCAGCTGCTCCACGCTCTCGAAATTACGCTCGAACAGAATGATCCCACCCGTTGCAGGATGCTGAAGCAAATCACGGTCATCCTGAGAGAGAGACCTCCCCTCCAGGTTGAACATAACCGGTCCAAGGCTCATGGATTTTCTCTATTTCCACTCAATTTTTATTTCAGTATGCCGCAAAGAGGTGTGTTGTAAAACAGGCCCGGCCATTCCATGAACTGTTTAGTAAGGGTGAATATCATGCGCCTGATCAGTGCCGCCATACTGTTTCTCTTCATCATCTCGGCCCCAGTCATGGCCGAAGATGAAGGGGATAGTCCACAGACCATTAGCTATTACGAGGTCAAACCATCGCTTGTGGCCAATCTTGCCAGTGGTGGCAAGTACATTCGTACTGACATTCAACTCATGACCAAGGACGACAGCCTCAAGGAAGAGCTCGATCTGCATGGGCCGGCCATCCGCCACACCTTGCTGCTGCTACTCTCGCAACAGGATGGCAAAACCATCAAGACCGCAGCGGGAAAGGAGGCATTACGCAAAGAGGCACTGGCCGCGGTAAATAGTTTGATGAAAGATCTCAGCGGCAAGGAGAACCTGGCTGCGCTCTTTTTCACGACCTTCTTCGTACAGTAAGACGGATATCCAGGTGATCGCGCAGACGGTCGCCCAACAGATTCAAGGATAGCACCACCAGCAGGATGGCCAAGCCGGGAGCCAGTACCATGTGGGGGGCCATCAGCATATAGCTGGCCCCATCGCGGATCATGCTGCCCCAGGAGGCGGCGGGTGGCTGGATACCCAAGCCCAGAAAGGAGAGTCCAGCCTCGGCGATCACCATGCCGGCCAGGCCAAAAGTGGCCTCCACGATCAGCGGCGCGGCGATGAGTGGCAACAGATGACGCAAGAGAATCACCCCCTGACCACTCCCCAGGGCTATCGCCGCCACCACATGATCCCGCTGTTTCAGGGAGAGGGTTTGCGCCCTCGCCAGCCGCGCATAACCGACCCAGCCGACCACCGACAGAGCGATGATGAGATTATCCAA
>JBDLIF010000311.1:0-3861 GCA_039714955.1 Pseudomonadota bacterium
TTTCGTTAAATATGGCCAATATTCTCCTCAAATGAACGAAAAATCTGGCTCAGCCAGCCTTGCCCTCGCTACGGTCGCCATTCTCGGACAGCCTCCTAGTGCAAAGATGCTACACCCCCAACAACTTCGACTCACTTTCTTCCAGTACCCGCTCCTCTCGCTGCAGCGCCCAGAGATGGGCATACAACCCTTCTTGGTCCAGCAACTCGCTATGAGTGCCTCGTTCCACGATACGCCCTTGATCCATTACCAGAATCTTATCGGCATCGATGATAGTAGACAGCCGGTGGGCAATAACCAGCGTGGTGGTGTGCGCTGAAACCTTTCGCAAGGCGCGAAGTATGGCCTGCTCGGAACGGGAATCCAGGTTAGAGGTAGCCTCATCGAACACCAGGATATGGGGTCGTTTTAGGATCACCCGGGCGATCGCCACCCGTTGTTTCTCTCCCCCGGAGAGTTTCAAACCACGCTCGCCTACGATGGTCTCGTAACCCTGTGGCAGGTTTTCGATGAAGTCATGGATATCCGCCATCCTGGCCGCTGCTTCAAGCTGCTCGCGACTCGCGGATGGGTTGGCATATTGGATGTTGTAAAGAATAGATTCGTTAAACAACACCGTGTCTTGGGGCACGATGCCGATGCTTCGACGCAGACTGAGCTGGCTACATTCACGTAGGTCCTGCCCAGCTATCGATATCCGTCCTCCAGAGACATCGTAGAAACGGAACAGCAAGCGTGCGAGCGTGGACTTCCCGGCTCCCGAGGACCCGACTACGGCCAGCCTGTTCCCCGGCGGGATTTCAAAGCTGATCCCATGCAGGATGGTGCGCTGCGCTTGATAGGCAAAATCCACATTCTCGAAACGCACATCCGCCCTGTTGATCATCAAATCATGGACCGTTGGAGAATCCTGAATCTCCGGTTGCCGCTCCAGCAGTTTCAAGATCCTATCCATGTCAGCCAGGGCATAATTTAGGGAACGATACATCATGCCGAGAAAGTTGAGCGGCAGAAACAGCTGCAACATCAGCGCATTCACCAACACCAGATCACCCAGGGTAATATCCCCCTGCACCACACCTTCGGCAGCGAAGACCATGATCAGGGTGACGCCCGCGGCGATGATCGCCCCTTGCCCCAAATTGAGCATCGCCATGGTGGTCGCGCTTTTCACCGCAGTATCCTCCCAGGCGTCCATGGTCTCATTATAACGTTCAAGTTCCCAAGCTTCGTTGTTGAAATACTTGACGGTCTCGTAATTGAGCAGGCTGTCGACGGCCTGAGCGTTGGCGATGGAATCCAATCTGTTCATGGTGTGGCGCAAGTCCATGCGCCAATGGGTCACCTGCAGGGTAAAGCCGATATAAAAAACCACGGTGATGAAGACAACGACCCCAAAACGCGCCGGATACTGGCCGAACAACAATGCCGCTACCAGCAGGAATTCCGCAATGGTAGGCAATATGGTCAACACCAGACGGTTGAGGATCTGACTGACACTCCTGGCACCGCGGTCAAGATCACGGGTAATACCGCCGGTGCGCCTTTCCAGGTGATAACGCAGAGACAGGTCATGCAGGTGCCGCAGCACTCGGGCGGAGAGCTTGTGCATGGCGCTGTAGCGCACCCGAGCAAACACGGCGTCGCGCAGTTCATTGAAGACCGTACTGGCGATACGCAAGGCGCCATAGGCAAGCAGCAGGGTAAGCGGTAACACCAAGACCTGCACCTGATTTCCGTCCAGTGCATCGACCACTTGCTTCAGCACCAAGGGCACCCCAATCGTGGCCAACTTGGCAAATATCAGGCAAAGCAGGGCCACCAGCACCCTACCGCGGTAATCCCAGACATAAGGGAAGATGCGAATGAGATTCTTCCAGTCGGTACGATCCTTATGGGGCTTGCGGGTATATTTTATTCTTCTGCTCATATTGGAGCCTGTCAAACCTCTCGATCTTGCAAACTTGGGGGCAACCCAATTACACTTAAGCGTTTGGTCTTGCTCCATCCAATCATACAAGGAGTGTAACGATCAACATCAATGAAAACATAATCAGTTGATAATTTAGAAATTTCAGTTATCCTCTGGCAGCTTTTAACTCGCTCGCAAGACCACCATGGTATCGCGCTGACAAAACGAAACGGATGCAAATCGATCACCCCCGTCATGCCGACAGCGCCTGCCTCGAGGCCAAGGAGTTATCCTGTATACGGGATGACCGAATCCTGTTCGAAGGCCTCGAATTCAAGTTGCAGGCCGGTGAGATGCTGTTGCTCGAGGGTCGTAATGGCAGTGGCAAAACCTCGCTGCTGCGCATACTGTGCAGTATACGATTAGCGGACGAGGGCAGCGTGGTCTGGTGCGGCGAGGATATCCAAAAACTGGGGGCCGACTACCACCAGCATATCGCCTATATCGGTCATCGAGACGGGATTAAGCTGGATCTCACTCCCCTGGAAAACCTGCATGTGGCCAGGGCGCTCGGCAAGGCCAGTGCAACCCTGGACAGCACGCAGGTGCTGGAACGTTTCGGCCTCTATGGATTCGAAGACATCCCCACCTACAATCTCTCCGCGGGACAACAACGCCGCCTGGCCCTATCACGCTTACTGGCGACCGAATCACAATTATGGATCCTCGATGAACCCTTCACATCGCTGGATAAGCATGGCATCCAGCAGTTCGAGCGGCTGATGGAAGATCATCTCGCCTGCGCAGGCATGATCGTGCTGACGACCCATCACAAGGTCGACCTCGATGGCAGCTCGGTGCACTACATCAATCTATCCGCATGAGCCCCAAATCACTCCCCCGTGCCTTCCTGCTCCTGCTCAAGCGGGATCTGACCCTGGCTTTGCGACACCGCTCGGAGATCGCCAATCCTCTGCTGTTCTTCGTCCTGGTGGCCACGCTGTTTCCGCTGGCGATCGGCTCCGACACCCAGGTTCTGAAAACCGTCGCCCCGGGGGTGATCTGGGTCGCCGCATTGCTGGCCTCGCTGCTGTCTCTGG
The DNA here is from genome assembly GCA_039714955.1 of Pseudomonadota bacterium. Lineage (GTDB taxonomy): Bacteria > Pseudomonadota > Gammaproteobacteria > Chromatiales > Chromatiaceae > JASJBU01. Next base: position 3,013 of record JBDLIF010000311.1, read on the forward strand.
ACGGCATGTTTCGCTCGGATTTCGAGGACGGCTCGCTGGAGCAGTTCATGCTCAGCGCCCATCCGGTCTCACTGCTGGTGATCGCCAAGGTAGTTGCCCACTGGCTGGTCACCGGACTGCCGCTGCTGGCCATCGCCCCACTGCTGGGGGTGTTCCTATCGTTGCCGAGCGAAGCGGTAGGGGTTCTGGTAATCACACTCGCCATGGGAACCCCGATTCTGAGTCTCATTGGATCCGTCGGGGTGGCATTGACGGTCGGCCTGCGCCGCGGAGGCATCATTCTGTCACTGCTGGTTTTGCCACTGTATGTTCCAGTGTTAATATTCGCCTCCAGTGCGGTAGAAACCGCCGCTGCCGGCATCCCGGTGTCCGCCCAGTTCTCGATCTTGGGTGCCATGTTGGCACTCGCCTTGAGCCTTGCACCGCTGGCCACTGCGGCCTCCCTGCGTATAAGTCTGAGTTGATATGATCGTTCGCCTCTTTCATCAATTGTCATCGCCGAGATATTTTTATGCCATTTCCGGTCGTTTTGCACTCTGGCTGGGGGTGGTTTGCGCGCTGTCGCTGGTCATTGGCCTTTATCTGGGCCTGGTGGTCGCGCCTGCCGATTATCAGCAGGGAGACAGTTACCGCATCATTTTCATCCATGTGCCCAGTGCCTGGATGTCGCTGTTCATCTATGTCGTCATGGCGGTCAGTGCCGCGATCGGGCTCATCTGGCGTATCAAACTGGCCGAGGTCATGGCCATCAGCAGCGCCCCCATCGGGGCTTCCTTCACCTTCCTGGCCCTGGCCACCGGCTCGTTGTGGGGTAAACCGATGTGGGGGACCTGGTGGGTATGGGACGGA
>JBDLIF010000312.1:0-3859 GCA_039714955.1 Pseudomonadota bacterium
CCCCCTGCGGGGGAGGGCTAGGGTGGGGGCGATCATATGGCGTTGAATTACATGCCATTACTTCCCCTCCCCCCAGCCCCCTCCCGGTGGGAGGGGGAGTTTCTTGACGGGTACTAACTAAATAATTCCCCCTCTCTTGGAGAGGATGGTTTGGACGGTGGAGCAGGATTTCCACCCACGAACAGAGAACAAGAGGCAACAGCATGTCACAACACATTGACGAGCAGTCGCAAGCGGCAGCTGGTAGCGTCAACTCAAACTCCTCCTGCGCCTATAACCGGGAGGACGTGGAGCGCTACTACCAGGCCAATATGGAAATCGAATCCAGCCGGCACCATATCGAGGACGCCAGGGAGGCGATCAAGGAACTGGAGCATCACGAGGCGGTTGAGCTGTTTCAAAAGCAGGTGGGGCTGCTGCAGAAGCGTCTGGTAAACGACCCGCAATTCTTCCAGCAGGTGTTCATTACCGAGGGCACGAATGCCATCGCCTGGGAGTTTCAGCAGGATGAGCTGGGCGAGCAGTTCACCCATACCCTGTGGGGTCTGCTGCTCAGGAATGACGATATGAGCACCCTGTTGTTGAGATTCCTCTGGAACATCCCGCTCAAGTTTAAGCGCAAATTCATCCGCGCCATCGACAACTACCTGACGGACCGTTACCCCATGTTCAAGGGGCTTTCCGAGGGCTGGCCCGGCTCGAATAACATCCCACCCTACATCCGTCCGCCCAGTGATCGCTCAGAGGACTTCGATCTGGTGAATCAGGGCTACATCGGCTACATGGGGCTGGGCTACAGCTTCCGCGAGGTGGAGATGCTGGTCTGGCTGGAGGTCCTGCGGGACAAGCAGTGCGATGACAAACCCTGCGAGCTGGGCCTGCCGAAGATGGATGGCGGTGAAAACGATGGCGGCTGCCCGGTCAAGATCCACATCCCGGAGATGATTCATCTGATGGGGGAAGGCAAGTTCAAGCAGGCCTTCCGCTTGATCAAGGAATCCAACCCCCTGCCCAACGTGACCGGCCGGGTCTGTCCCCAGGAGATCCAATGCCAGGGGGTCTGCACCCATAGCGAGCGGCCCATCGAGATCGGCCAGCTGGAGTGGTATCTGCCGCAGAGCGAAAAGGTGCTGAATGAGGGTGCGAACTACGCGATAGAGGATATAGTCAATCCCTGGGCCAAGGCCGATAAGCCCCCCATCGCGGTGGTGGGTTCCGGACCGGCCGGCCTGATCAATGCCTATCTGCTGTCGAAAGAGGGTTACCCGGTCACCGTATTCGAGGCCTTCCATCAGCTCGGTGGTGTGCTGCGTTACGGCATACCCGAGTTTCGCCTGCCCAATGACCTGATCGATGACGTGGTGATGAAGATCAATCAGCTGGGCGGCAAGTTCGTCACCAATTTCATCGTCGGCAAGACCACCACCCTCGAAGCCCTGAAGCGGGCCGGGTTCTGGAAGATCTTCATCGGCACCGGCGCCGGCCTGCCCCGCTTCATGAACGTGCCGGGCGAACACATGAACGGCATCCTTTCGGCCAACGAGTTTCTCACCCGGGTCAACCTGATGAAGGCCCATGAAGAGGGTTACGAGACCCCCCTGCCGGAGGTCAAGGGCAAGCAGGTGATGGTCATCGGCGGCGGCAACACCGCGATGGATGCGGCGCGTACCGCCAGACGTCTGGGCGGGCATGTGAACATCGTCTATCGCCGCACCCGGGATGAGATGCCGGCGCGGGTGGAGGAGCTGGCGCACGCCCTGGAAGAGGATATCGTGGTCAAGGAACTGCGCGCACCCCAGGAGTTCATCGGCAGCGACAAGACCCAGTTCGTCACCCATGCGATCCTGGATATCATGGAGCTGGGCGAGCCGGACGCCTCCGGGCGTCGGCGTCCCATCACCACCGGCGAGACCGAGGAGATGCCGGTGGATCTGGTGATCATGGCCCTGGGCAACGCCTCGAATCCCATCGTCAAGGATGCGGAGCCCGACCTCAAGACCAGCAAATGGGGCACCATCGAGATCCGGGCCGAGTCTCACGAAACCTCGGTGGATGGAGTCTTTACCGGCGGCGACGCCAACCGGGGTGGCTCCACCGCCATCAAGGCGGCGGGTGACGGTCAGGCGGCAGCCAAGGAGATCGCCGGTGAGATCCCCTTTTCCCTGAGCGAGATCCAGTCCCTGGTTGCCAGCGCCGAACGCTACACCGAGCAGGGTCAGGCCCCGCAGAAGATCGTGGATAAGATCGAACTGGCGGAGGGCATAGTCGAATTCGTCGTACACTCTCCCCTGGTGGCCAAGGCGGCCAAGGCCGGGCAGTTCGTGCGCGTGCTGGCCTGGGAAAAGGGCGAACTGGTTCCCTTGACCCTGGCGGACTGGGATGCCGAGGCCGGCACCATCGACCTGGTGATCCAGGGCCTGGGCAGCAGTTCGATGAAGATGAACCAGATGGCGGTGGGGGATGTCTTTACCGGCATCGCCGGACCACTGGGCCTGCCCAGCCAGCTGCACCGCTACGAAAATGGTGAGACGGTGGTCTTCACCGCGGGTGGCGTCGGCCTGCCGCCTGTCTATCCGATCATGCGCGAGCATCTGCGCATGGGTAATCACGTCACCCTGATCTCCGGTTTCCGTACCCAGGAGCTGATGTTCTGGGCCGAGGAGGACGAGCGTATCGGCCTGCTGCAGGCCGAGTATCCCGAACTTCTGGATGTGATCTACACTACCAATGACGGCAGTTTTGGCGTCAGTGGCTTCGTGACCGGTCCCTTGGGTGAGATGCTGGAGCGGATGCAGGCCGGTAGCGGCCGCGGCATCGGCGAGGTGGTCACCATCGGTCCGCCGATGATGATGAAGGCGGTGAGCGATCTTACCAAGCCTTATGGGGTGAAGACGGTTGCCAGTCTCAACTCCATCATGGTGGATGCCACCGGCATGTGCGGCGCCTGTATGGTGCCGGTCATGCTCGATGGCAGGATGGTGCGCAAACACGCCTGTATCGATGGTCCGGAGCTCGACGCCCATATCATCGAATGGGACAAGTTCCTGCCCCGGTTCCTGCAGTTCAAGAAGCAGGAGGATGAGAACAAGGCCCGTCACGGCTTTGCCTAACTCATCTCACAGGGCCTATAAAGGGAGACACACGCTCTCCCCAACCAACCTATCCTTATGCCTTAGAGAGGATATAAATTGCATCAAAGTATAAAGATCGGCGTTTTCGTTGACGCGGAAAACATTCGCTACAATGGAGGTTATCAGCTTCGTTACGACATTCTCCGGCGCTTTGCCGGCCGTTACGGCGGCAGCCTGCTCAGGCTCAACACCTATATCGCCTTTGACAAGGAGCGCGCCAGAGAGGATTCAGAGTACGCAAAGCGCGCCTATGCCTATCAGCAGATGGTGCGTGACTTGGGCTGGAAGATCATCGTCAAGGAGGTGCGCCGCTACACCGACGATGAGGGCAATGTCACCACCAAGGCCAATGCCGATCTGGATATGGCGGTGGATGCCATGATCCAGTCGGAAAGCCTTGATCTTGTCCTGCTGGTCACCGGTGATGGGGATTTTCTCCAGGTGGTGACCGCGCTGCAGGATCGTGGTTGCCGTGTAGAACTGCTGGCATTCCGCAATGTCTCCCAGGAATTGCGTCGCCAGGTGGATGACTACTTCTCCGGCTTTCTGATACCCGACCTGCTCCCCATCTCCTATGAACCCAGAAACGAGTGGGGTGTGCCGGGTTCCTGCATACGTGGGGTCTGCTCTAAATGGTTTCCGGACAAGGGGTATGGTTTTCTGCGCTTTGTCAAACGGATGGATCCGAACCTCTGGATCACCGATCCCCGTGAGCCCGACTCACCCTA
>JBDLIF010000313.1:0-3854 GCA_039714955.1 Pseudomonadota bacterium
TGAGTTCATCCTCAGTGGAAAGTTGTTGATAACGTCGCTTGAGGTGTTCAGACTCCTCTAATGCCACACGCAGTTCCCGGGTGCGTTCCTCCACCTGCTGCTCCAGGTTGTGAATCAAACGGTGATTATGCAGGATCTGCCCAAGGTAGCTGCCGAACAGGCTCAACCCATGCTGTTGCCAGGGCTCAAAAAAATCCTTTCGGGAGTGAGAGGCGTTCAGGATTGCCAAAACCTCTCCCCCCATCTTGACCGGAACACAGATCAGTGAGCCCGGCACCTTTCCATTCAATGATGCCTTTTTAAACTCCTTGCTGTTGGCGCAGTCGTTGCAGTATTGCATCTCGCCAGTTCGCACCGCGATGCCCATAATGCCCTCATCCCTAGAAAACTGCATGACCTGTTCAACCTTGAGCGGTTCAACCGAGGCGCCTGACAGCTTTTCGTGAAATTCATCCATGCTGATTCCGCTCACGCAATCCAAGCTACCCGCAGACAAACGGAAGAGTGAGCAGCTGTCCAGAACCTGATAGCGCATTAGCTCAATCAAGGCAATCCTGATAATCTCTTCCTCACCCTTGGCATCTATCTCAATTTGCGATAGTGCCTTTATGAGAGAGAGGTGATCCAAAAGATTGAAGAATCGCTCAGGTAGATTCTGTGAAGCTAGCTCATCAGGAATATCCATCTAACCATCCTATACAGACAACAATCGGGCAACCGACCGAATCTCATCACGTTGTTGCACAAAATCCAGCTCAATCCCGCTCAGTACCTCCGCTGGTAAGCCCAATTCTTGGCCCAGCAGACTGTTCTCAAACATGCCAATCAGTGACGACTCTTCAGTCTCGATCATCCATTCGAGAATGACATTGATCAACTTCAATTCAACCGTTTGTTTTCCCGCATCAAGCGGAACATTCTGGCTGGCAATTGCCCGCACAACATACTCTGGCAAGTGCCAGCGATCGGTCAGCCATTCTCCCGCTTCCCCGCTACTCAGGCCAACGCATTCATGCTCCAGATGCTCAATATCCTGTCCCGGCGCCTTTTCCAAACTGACTAAAACACAGGCATAGTCCTGAGGAAATAGATGGACCAGCACCAGTACACCAATATTGAGTAACAGGGCGGTCAAATAGGTTTCATCAGGATCGGGCCTGTGCCTGGCATCCATCTTTAAAATCAGCTTGCGTACCAGTTGAGCACTGCCAAAGGCCCGAAACCAGTATTCATCCAGCCTGAAGCCTGGACACTTGGACGCATCGAACGAACCACATAAGACAATGCTGAATGCGAGGGTTTTTACCATCTGCAATCCAAGCACCCGAATAATCGCCTCACTGACACTATTGATTGGACGGGTTTGGGCAAAATAGGCGGCATTCGCCAACCCAATGATGCGCGCCGTGAGTGCCGGATCCTGCTCAATGACCTTCGCCAGATCTTTAATCTCCAGATTATCATCTGGCAGCATGGCGAGTAATTGACTAACGGTAGTCGACAAAGCCGGCAGCTGTTTCAACTGTTGTACCTTGTGTCTGGCCGCTTCTGTAGTCTGCATTCTGCTCTTATCCCCAAGTTTTTCCTAACCCTGTAGAACGGCAAATGAAGTAAAATCTTTAACTTATAGAACAAACTATTCCCGACTATCCGGGAGATCATATCCATCCTTCAACTCAAAGAAATAACTAGTTTGTGTATATGATACACTAAGCAAGCGCTCTCAATCACAATCACCAGTCAGATAACAAAAGTTAGCTTCACCCAATAGGCGGAACGTTAAAACACCGAACCAAGTTGATATGCAAGGCGGCTCATACTGTTACCCATATCCGCATCCAGCGGTCACCACGGACGTGGTGCTTTTCACCATCCAGGAGCAACAACTGCGGATCCTGCTGATCCAGCGCGCTGCCGCCCCCTTCAGTGAGATGTGGGCGCTGCCTGGTGGCTTCCTGGAAATTGATGAGGACCTGGAGACATGTGCCGCACGGGAACTGGAGGAAGAGACCGGTATCACCGGCCTCTACCTGGAGCAGCTCTATACCTTCGGCACCCCGGAAAGAGACCCGCGGGAACGGGTCATCAGCGTCACTTACTACGCGCTTGTTCAAGCAAATCGGGTCAATCCCAGAGCGGCCAGCGATGCCAGGCAAGCAGACTGGTTTCCCATCGGGTCACTTCCCGACCTGGCTTTCGACCATGCCGATATCATCGAGCTCGCCCGCCGTCGGCTGGTGGCAAAGCTGGACTATTCCAGCATCGCCTTTCAATTCATGCCAGAGACCTTTACCCTGAGTGAATTACAATCCGTCTATGAGATACTGCTGAACAGACGACTCGATAAACGTAACTTCCGCAAACGCATTCTTGCCCAGGATCTGATCCAAGCGACCGGCAGGCATATCCGCTCCGGCAGTCATCGCCCAGCCAGAACCTATCGCGCCAAGAACCCAGAGCGGGTGGTTATAGTCAAATAAAGGTAGTACCGAGGATCCATTCATGAGTGTTCAATCTATCAAGCTGCCGACCATCCAGGTCCCCCCCCACCCCCATTGGCCGACATTGACCCCGGACGAAAAGCACCAGCTCAAGGCCCATATCAAAGCCCAACTGGCTGAGCAGAACGCGGTCCTGGTGGCTCACTACTATACCGACGAGGATCTACAGTCCCTGGCGGAAGAGACCGGTGGCTGCGTGGCCGACTCTCTGGAGATGGCACGTTTCGGCGCCGAGCAGGACGCGCATACCCTGGTTGTCTGCGGGGTGCGCTTCATGGGTGAGACCGCCAAGATACTCAACCCGGAGAAGCGGGTCATCATGCCCGACCTCAACGCCACCTGCTCCCTGGACCTGGGGTGCCCGGCAGACCAGTTCAGTGCATTCTGCGATGCCCACCCCGACCACAGTGTAGTGGTCTATGCCAACACCAGTGCCGAGGTCAAGGCACGTTCCGACTGGGTGGTCACCTCCGGCATTGCCTTACCGATCGTCGAGTATCTGGCAAACAGGGGAGAGAAGATTCTCTGGGCCCCGGACCGCCATCTTGGCAACTATGTGCAGCGGATCACCGGCGCGGAGATGACCCTATGGCCAGGCTCCTGCGTGGTACATGAAGAGTTCAAGTCGGTGGCATTGGAGCGGACCCGGCGCCTGCACCCCGATGCCGCCGTGCTGGTCCACCCCGAGTCCCCCCAAAGCGTGATCGAACAGGCGGATGTGGTGGGCTCAACCACCGCCCTGATCAAGGCGGTCGCCGAACTGGAAAACAGGGAGTTCATCGTCGCCACCGACGGCGGCATCTTCTACAAGATGCAGCAGATGGCCCCGGGTAAGATACTGATCGAGGCCCCCACCGAAGGCGAAGGCGCAACCTGCGTCAGCTGCGCCCACTGCCCCTGGATGGGGATGAACTCACTGCAGAATCTCTCTCAAGTGCTGGAGAGCGGAGGAAACGAGATCCTCATCGACCCAGCCATCCGGGAAAGGGCCGTCATCCCGATCAGGCGCATGCTGGATTTTGCCCGGGAGCAGGGGATCGGCATGAAGGGGAAAGGCAATGCCTGATTAGATCAAGTGGGCTCATAAGGGCTTTCAGTACAACTATTCCCCTATCTTACTAACTCAAGTTTCGGAGTTCAGGTACTCCAATGAGGTAGCAAGCGGAGAGAGAGATAGCGTTTCCTGATTACCCCTGATACTCAGCTACTCTGACGGCTGAGATTGTCCATAAGTACCGGGCGTATCTGGGGCGTGGTTGCAGGACACGCAGTGAATACATCCCTGTAGCTCGACTGCGGCCTCCTTGCCGCAGACGGTCCTACAACCACACCCCAGATACACCTTCGTAATCA
>JBDLIF010000314.1:0-3854 GCA_039714955.1 Pseudomonadota bacterium
TTCACTGCGTGTCCTGCAACCGCGCCCCAGATACGCCCGGTACTTATGGACAATCTCAGCCGTCAGAGTAGCTGAGTATCAGGGGTAATCAGGAAACTGTAAGGGAAATGTAACAAAAGGGTATTTTATGCATCGGCTCGTAATAGGGGTAACGTTGGCTATCTCAGTATTTTCAGCCAAGGCTGAGCCACAACATGTCTGTAACAACCTGCAGCTCAATCAGCAGGCAGTGCCATTGGAATTCCTGCAGACCATGGCAGAGAGATGCGAGCTGCCTGAACTCATCAAGCTTTACGCCAATCGCGCGCGCCTGCATGAACTGATGGCTGAATACAATTACCTCAATATGGCGGTCTCCGCCGATCGAGCCAGTCATGCCTACTATCAGGCCTATCGTATCTTACTCGGATTGGCGGAGGCATTCGCGGCCGAGGCCTTCTCCCGGGGTGACAGATCCGCGGTATCCCACCTGAACAATACCTATAGCCAGTATATCGAGATCACGGAACTCAGACTGAGAGGCTACGACCTGATCGCCAACCGTATTGAGCAAGGAGTCCAGTGATCCAGGCCCATCGCGAATAGATTACCCTGGTGTTACGCCCAGTCGTACATGTAGGCTACAAGCCAACAGGATCCCATGGATTTAACCATGCACGGCAAATCGCCCCAGCTCTCCGTCGTAATACCTACCATCAATGAAGCAGACAGCCTGCCGACTCTGCTGGATCAGTTGGGAAAACAGCAGGGCATCACCCTGGATCTCATCGTTGCGGATGGCGGGTCCAGCGATGCCACGCAAAAGATTGCTGAACAGCTTGGCGCTAAACTCGTTGTGACAGAACCAGGCCGGGGCCATCAGATGAACCAAGGGGCCGGTCTTGCGTCTGCTCCACTGCTGCTATTTCTGCATGCCGACTCTTCTCTGACCTCACACAACCAGTTGGCACTGGCCGTCAATACCCTGCGGAAAACCCAGGAACAGCTAGGACATGAGCGCGTGGCGGGACACTTCCGCCTCAGATTTCAGCGCTCGCTGCCCGGCCATGAGCTTGCCTACCGTTATTATGAGGAGAAGAGCGCCCTGAACCTCGAGGAGTGTACCAATGGCGACCAGGGATTCCTGTTAGCCCGCTGTTTTTTTGAGGAACTGGGCGGTTTCGACGAGTCGCTCTGGTTTCTCGAGGATCAACGCCTGGCGGAGACCATCCGCCGCCAGAGCCAATGGATCACCCTGCCTGGCGTGCTCGCCACATCGGCCCGCCGCTTCGAGCAGGAGGGTCTTGGCAGGCGCCTGCTGCTTTCCGCCTTGATCATGAATTTCCACGCCATGGGGCTGAGCGAGTTCTTCCATCGCGCCGCCGCGGTCTACCGCAATCAGGACCGCACCGGAAAGCTACGCTTAGGCCCAATCTTCAACCTCATCGATGAGCTCAACCGCGAGGCCGGCAGGCAGGTCAGCCACCAACGTTGGCTTGCCACCGGCCGCTATGTCTTCGGACATGTCTGGCAGCTGTTCTTCTGGCTGGATGTCGCCCTGGAACATCGTTTCGATAAAAGGAAGAGGATCTTTCTGCCATTTTATGACCGATTCATCGGACCACTGGTTGATTGGCGCCCATTCCATGTCGTTACCGCCGGCCTGACCTGGCTCTGGTTCGTCAGTTATCGCTGGTGGCTGAACATCAAAGGAGGCTAATCTGCTGGACGGGATACCAGGACTTCTTCCCTGATCGTATCCAGGCTTTCGTGCCGTACATCCCGCGCCGTCATCAGGAAGATTACATGACCCGCGATATTCTTCGCATGACCGCCGATCCGCTCCAGGGCGCGCAGGGTCAGGGTCACATCGACCATGCAACCCACATTGCGCGAGTCTTCCATGACGTAGGTGGAGAGGCGGCGCAGGGCGGCCCGGTACTCTTCATAGAGATTATCATCCTCCTTGATCACATCGAGGGACTTCTTGAGATCCAATCCCCTGAACGCCTCCAGGCTCTTGCGCAACATACAGTCGACGAAATCGGCCATCTTGTAGATGTCCAGCAGCATCTGACCATTGGGCGGGTTCTTGTCCTGATCGTAAAAGTGAATGGTCAGATTGGCGACCTTGCGCGCCTCATCGCCGACCCGCTCCAGTTCGCCCACCACCTTCTGTACGGTGAGGATATCGCGCAGATCCTTGCCCATTGGCTGGCGTTTGGCAATCAGCTGAATCACCGCTTCATCCGCCTGCACGTCGATATCGTTGAGGTCACGGTCCCGGTCGATCACCTGTCCCGCCGCCTTGGTATCGCCTTCCCGCAAGGACTCAACCGCACGCCGCAACTGGTCACGCCCCAACTCACCCAGCCGCTCCAACAGCTGATTGATATGTTTCAACTCATCGTTGTAGGCATGTACCGTATGGCCGCCGGTCATCTCATTCATGGAGTTACCCCATCATCCTAGAAACAGTAGTTGGACGGGTTGAAGGGTGCGCCCAAGGTGGTGCAGTGCAAGGCACAACGACGCGGAATAGTGATTCTATTCCAAGAAGTTGTAACGCCGCTATGCGCTGCCTTGGGCGTGCAATTCGGCCCGTAGCGTAATTCACCCAGCTGATAAACAAGCAGATCGAAAGAAATTAGCATTTTATCTAAGCTTTACAATCAGAATGGAGCGGTCAACTGCTGTTGCTAGGATTATTAGCCAAAACGGCCGGTAATATAGTCTTCGGTCAGCTTGTGGCTTGGCTGGGTGAAGATCTGGTCCGTCTCGCCCACCTCGATCAGTTTTCCCAGATGAAAGTAGGCGGTGCGCTGGCTGACCCGCGCCGCCTGCTGCATGGAGTGGGTCACGATGGCGATCGTATAGTTCTGCCGCAACTCATCGATCAGCTCCTCGATCTTTGCCGTAGCGATCGGGTCCAGTGCGGAGCAGGGCTCATCCATCAGGATCACCTCCGGCTCCACCGCGATCGCCCGGGCGATGCAGAGCCGCTGCTGCTGCCCGCCGGAGAGGCCGGTGCCCGGTTGGTCCATACGGTCCTTCGCCTCTTCCCAGAGACCCGCTTTTTTCAACGAGGTCTCGACGATATGGTCCAGGTGCTCCTTGTTGTCCGACAAGCCATGGATACGCGGTCCATAGGCGACGTTTTCGTACAAGGATTTCGGGAAAGGATTGGGCTTTTGAAACACCATCCCAACCTGTGCGCGTAGCGGCACCACATCCATGGCTTTGTCATAGATATCCTGCTCATCGATCCTTATCTCGCCGCTCACCTTACAACCATCGATGGTGTCGTTCATGCGGTTCAGGCAGCGCAGGAAGGTGGATTTGCCGCAGCCGGAAGGACCGATCATGCTCACCACTTCATTCTTGCCGATATCGAGAGAGACGTCATAGATCGCCTGGCTGCCGGAATAGAACACATCCACATTGCGGCAGGTCATACGGGGGCTGGCCACCCTGATATCACCCACCGTCTCGGTCTGCTCACGGGATATGGCGGCGTGCTTCTCCACTTCAACAGGGGCTTCTACCTGTGTATTGTGTATTGAAGCTTCAGCTTGATTGAGTGAATTAGACATAGTAAACCTCGATACGCTGTTTACCAGCGCCGTTCGAACTTCTTGCGCAGAAATACCGCCAAGATGTTCATCATGATCAGAAATCCCAGCAGCACCATGATGGCTGCCGAGGTGCGCTCGACAAAGGCGCGTTCAGGGCTATCCGCCCAGAGGTAGATCTGCACCGGCAGCACCGCGGCGGGATCGGTAAATCCGCCCGGGATATCCACGATAAAGGCCACCATGCCGATCATCAGCAGCGGCGCGGTCTCACCCAGGGCCTGAGCCATACCGATGATGGTG
>JBDLIF010000315.1:0-3840 GCA_039714955.1 Pseudomonadota bacterium
GTTTTACGGGCTCGTAGCGGAGTGTAGTGCGTCTTATCGGCTGGGTCGCATAGCTTGTCGCTCAGGTCGCATCGGGTTTATCCGGTGCCGTTTGCCTGGAAAAAACGGTGCGGCAACAGGCCTCTTCCATTTACAAAAAAGCTGACGTCAGTGGACGACACGCTTTTTCGGCCTGGTTTATCGAGGACCTGCTGTGGGGTGGGCAACTCGTTACCCACCAATCACTTTAAATTATCTACTGGATCCTGGTGCGAGGTTTGGTGCGGAAAGATTTGGTGTCAGAGTCAAGTGCCAGAGATGGCTGACTTACTTGAGCACATTTGGCTTACGTGACTTCGGGTAAAAACCATCTTCTAACCAGCCAGAGGAAGTTGGAAAATAAAGGAACTTCAAAATTGGGTGCTGAAACCAGATCAGATGCCAAGTTGTTCAAGATTTTTGCCCGGGTAATATTCCCGTTCGTACTGGTATAGTCAATGATCCGGGTGATTATCGGTGGTCAAGCTACCGTGTTCACGGATTTGGTATGCGCACCAGGATGTGGGCACCACATGAAAATTACCTGGGATTGGGTGGCCAGGCGAAGGTCCGGCAAAGTGCCTACCGCAGTCTGATAAGCGAGGCATTGAGCATTGATGTCATCACCAAAATCCGTCATTGCGCAAATACGGGCTTGGTACTCGGTACCGAAGCATTCAGAAAGCAGGTAGCATCCATGCACCATTAGTGTTTATAGAATCGGAGTTTTTCCTCAGCCCGACCAGAACACCCTTGACTCTGGCACTTGACTCTGACCCCTTAATTTTCCCCTCAACGGGGCACGCGGCAGGACAAATCCTGCCGCGTAGATGCCGGACGCCGCGAACTCAGAACGCGCCGAGGATCAGTTGCGCGTAGGCGATCAGGCTATCGGCATCGGCCACGCTGATTTCTTCACCGCGCAGGTCCTCTACCTCATTGATAAACGCACCAAGCTGACCCCGAGCAGCACTCCGATTACCCTCTGCCAGAGATTGAAGTACTGCGTCGAGTTTCGAGCGGAGGCTGTTGCGAATCCCATCGTGGCTCACGACGGCGTCGACCTGGGTCATCAGCGATTCCGAAGCCTGGGCCGCCGAGAACACGGTGTAGTTGTGGCTCACCTCGCTGGTGTTGCCGGCGATATCGGTCGCCACGACTTCGAAGGAGTGGCCGCCCGCGCCAGCCGTGTCTATGGGCTGGCCACTGGCAACATTGCCGTTAGCGCTGTCTATCCCCGACAGCCCGTCGCTGGCGTTCCACTCGGCGAGCACGATCTCATTCTGAACGTAGACCATGCCCCCCGGCGGCGTGGTGAGAATCACGGTTGGCGGCGTCTTGTCGATCTTGATCCCACCAACAGTCGTCGTCGCCATGTTGTCGGCTCGATCGGATGCGGTACCTTCGACCTCCTGGCCGATGCCCTCGGAGGTCAGCAATTGTGGACTCGTGCAGCTGGCGATTCCCGATGCATGACGCGGCAGGCCCGGAATCACGGAATCTGCGCAGGTGAACGTCACGGTCACATCGGTGTTGTTCCACCCTGCGGCGTTCGCCGGTGGAGACGCGGCACCGCTTATCGTCGGCACCAACGTGTCAATCAACACCACGACCTGGGTCGAGCTCTGGTTGCCGGCGTTGTCGGTTGCTGTGGGGTAAGCCTCGCGGGAGCCCTCGCCGTCCACGCTCTTGCTTTCGCATGAGGCGATTCCCGAGGTTTCATCCTGGCAATCGGCGAGCACACTCACCGGGGAGGTGTTGTGCCAGCCTTGCTCATTGGGTAGCGAACTCAGCTCAGTTGCGATGATGGGCGGGGTGGCATCCCGCTTGATGGTCACGGACTCTGTGGCCTCACCGCCGCTGCTGGCGGCCGTGCATGAGCGCATGTAGTCCGAGATGTCCTCGTTGACCACCTCATCATAGCAACCCGTCATCGAGTTCGTATCGACTTCCGAATCCAGGTCAAAGACGTCCCAGGACAGCGAGACGTCAGAGACATACCAGTCGTTGTCGCCCATCGTCCCATCGACAATCGACGTGATCACCGGCGGCGTCTCATCCGTGATGACGGTCGCCTCCATGATGGAGAGCGGCCCCGTCTCCCCCATGTAACGGATCTCGTCGCTGATGTAGTTATGCTCGGGGTTTTCCGCGTCGAACGCCTCTCCCGCTTCCAGCTTGTGGACGAAACTCTTCCTGCCGATACGCCAGGCCGTCCAGTTCTTACCGTCCCAGCCAACGTATGGAATCTTGAGAGACATTGTCTCGAACTCCTCGAGACCGGCTGTGCCGTCAGCGTTCTCAATCGGCATGGCGCCGTTCACGACAAACCAGCCGCCACTCAGCCGGACGTCCCAGGTGATGTCAAAGTCATCCCTGTCCCACAAAGCGACCCCGATCGTTCGCCTGTCAGGGAGCTCCTGAGTCCCTATCGCTGAGTACCAGGTGACGTGAAACCGATCATCAATCGGCGATTCCAAGGGAATCGATCCGTCGACAACCGGGTTGCTGAATGTGCCGGTAGGTTCTTCATCCGGGAGTGTCGAGGCGATGAACGCCGCGTAGAACTCCTGCAATCCTGCCGCATTCTCACTCTGGGCAATCTGCGTGAGATCCACGGGGTTATGGGCTTCGGTGATCGCGGCGTCCAGCTCCCCCGGGATGGCCTCCCAGGTGGCAACGTTGATGATCTGCAGGATGGCGATCATCACCGCTGTGAACACGACCGCGGCGGGACCGGCGAGGGCTATAACCTTGATGGTGAGTAGCGAGCTTGCACTAACTGCTGCGCCACTTGCCCCGATACCCATCCCAATGGAAAACGGGAAGATGACCTTGAGGGAGCTGTATATCGCTATGACCACAGCCAGGGCGACGCCGATACCGAGCACTCCCCCACTGGCTAACGCAGCAGCTATTGCAGCAGTCTTGCCGGCCAACGCGGTGGCGGTTTCGGCGGCGACCACCAAACCCTTCTCCGGGTTGCTCAGGAAATCATAGGCCCCGAACACGCCGTACTTTGTGAATTCCTCCGACGACGGCGGGGGCACGGTTGAAAACAACAGGCCCGTAGGGCTATAACAGACGTCGGGGAAATAGCTGCCGACGGGCGGCTGGTAGCCGCACGGGTCGGCTTTCCACTCGTCATATTCATCCCGCGCCAGGGCAGCAGCGACGATCCTGCGATCTTTGATGGCCTCCGCATAGGCATCCACAACCTGCTGTTCATCGGCGGAGCGCGCTGAGGTGTCCTTCTGGGCAATGCTGACCAGTCTGGTAAAGATCATGGCCCGAACATCGTTTCGCGCGAAGAAGATGACCTTGTCGCGGTCAGTGTCCGGCAACTCGTGCAATTCCATCACGTCCAGTATGGCCGCTTCCTCGATGTCATTGAGGGCCGGTGCCGCACTGAGGAGTTCGCTGATGAAGATATCCTGGCTTATGGAGCAATCCGTCGCGAAGATCTCGAGTTCTAACGCCTCAATACAAATCCCCCCCACGTTGGTAGAATCTGACGGCGGCAGGTCCAGATCCAGCTCATCGAGATCCAGCCCTCCGTCAAACAAGCCGTCTTCAGGGTTGGCGGGGCCAGACCCCACATCCAGCGCACTTACGGGCGCACTCAGTAACATGCCGGTCGCGGCGAGGAAGATCAGGGTACAAAGGAGCGTCCTGTTTACCCTGGCGAAGATTGCGTTAAATGTCAGCGTGTTTTCCATGGCTTTCTCCTTTATGTGCCAAACTTAAAGCGCAGTTCCATCCCGACTCCGGTTGTGCAGGATAAGCGAAGTCGTCTACCTAGTATCAATATTCTCGTTCAGA
>JBDLIF010000316.1:0-3825 GCA_039714955.1 Pseudomonadota bacterium
GATGAGATCACCCGGTTCCAACTTGTCGAGATCCTCGAAAGGCATCGTCTTCGTCGAGCGGTGACCAGCGAGAACCATGTTCCCCTGCTCGCCTGCGTTTGCGGTGCCGGACCAGTGAGCCACTCCCTGATCGATCACTGACATCGCGACTCCCGAGCGAATCGTCTCATCCAAGCCGATCGCGGGGATTCGCATGGCAACGGGATGAAGCGGGTAACTTTCTCAACTACCGGGAACTCGCCCACCGGCTCTGTGAACATGCCAAATCGACCGGTTTCACCCATATCGAGCTGCTGCCGATCACCGAACACCCTCTGGATGGTTCCTGGGGCTACCAGACCACTGGCTACTTCGCCCCCACCAGCCGTTTCGGCACACCCGATGACTTCCGCTATTTCGTCAACCATCTGCACCAAAACGGCATCGGTATCATCCTCGACTGGGTGCCCGCCCACTTTCCCCGGGACCGGCATGCCCTGGCCTATTTCGATGGCTCGGCCCTGTATGAGCACGCGGACCCCCGTAAGGGCGAACATCGGGACTGGGGCACCCTGATCTTCAATTTCGGCCGTAACGAAGTCCGCAATTTCCTGATCTCCAGTGCCATCTACTGGCTGGAGGAGTTCCATCTCGATGGCCTGCGGGTGGATGCCGTCGCCTCCATGCTCTACCTCGACTACTCCCGCGAACCGGGCGACTGGATTCCCAACGAGTATGGCGGCCGGGAGAACCTCGAGGCCGTCAGCTTCATGCGGGAACTCAACAGTGTCACCCACGAACTGCATCCAGGGACCTTGATGATCGCGGAGGAGTCCACTGCCTGGCCGCAGGTTTCACGCCCCACCTGGCTGGGCGGTCTCGGCTTCAGCATGAAATGGAACATGGGTTGGATGCATGACAGCCTCTCCTACCTGTCGAAGGACCCGGTCTATCGGCACTACCATCATGACCTGCTGACCTTTGGCATCCTCTACGCCTTTACGGAAAATTTCGTACTACCCTTCTCCCATGACGAAGTGGTGCATGGCAAGGGTTCCATGATCGGTAAAATGCCCGGTGACCACTGGCAGAAATTCGCCAATCTGCGCCTGCTCTACACCTATATGTTTACCTACCCGGGCAAGAAGCTGCTCTTCATGGGCTGCGAATTTGCCCAGGGCAAGGAGTGGAATGAGAGTGAAGCACTCGATTGGCAACAGCAGGAACACCCCTCTCACCAGGGTATACAGACCCTGATTGGTGACCTCAACCGGCTCTATCGGGAGCAGCCAGCGCTGCACGAGATCGACTTCGAGGAGGAGGGGTTCGAATGGATCGACTGTCACGACAGCTCCCAATCCGTGCTCAGCTATCTGCGCAAGGACAGAGAGGGGAACGAACTGATCGTCATCCTGAACTTTACCCCGGTTCCCAGAGAGAACTACCGCATTGGACTCAGCCAGCCCGGTAAATATCTGGAGATCATGAATTCAGACTCCACGTTCTACGGGGGCAGCAATATGGGAAATAACGGGGTGATCGGGACCGACCCCAGCAGTTGGATGGGGCGCGACCATTCCGCCGAGCTGACCCTGCCCCCCCTGGGTTGCGTGGTGCTGAAGAGATCTGCGGTAGACGAAACCACAAGTGGCCAAAAAGCCGCAAACCAGCTGACAACCGGAGGCTGACGGCTTTCTACTCCCGGTGCCTGCGAAAATGGCTGATCAGCGAGCGGGTCGACGCATCGTGCTCGGCATTCATGTTCTCATCCAACAGTTCCGGCAGGATAACGCCAGCCAGCTGTTTACCCAGTTCCACGCCCCACTGGTCGAAGGAGTTGATGCGCCAGATTACCCCCTGCACGAAGATCTTGTGCTCATAGAGTGCAATCAGTGACCCCAGCCTGGCGGGCGTTAGCTTGTCGATCAACAGGGTATTAGTGGGCCGGTTGCCTGGAAAGACCTTGTGTGGCAGCAGCTCGACGATTCGTTCCGCCTCCATCCCGCTGGCCTCCAGCTCCTCCCGTGCCTCAGCGCGGGTCTTGCCCCGCATCAGGGCCTCGGTCTGAGCCAGACAGTTGGCAAGCAGCTTCTGGTGATGATCACTCGATTCATTATGACTGTTCACAGGCGCAATGAAATCGCAGGGTATCATCTGAGTGCCCTGATGGATCAGCTGATAGAAGGCATGCTGTCCATCGGTTCCCGCGGTGCCCCAGATGACGGGGCCGGTCTTATAGGAGACAGGACCACCGAAACGAGTGACCCGCTTACCGTTGCTCTCCATGTCCGCCTGTTGCAGATAGTCGGGCAGATAGCGCAGATACTGGTCATAGGGCAGGATCGCCTGACTCGCGGCAGCGGCAAAATCCACATACCAGATTCCCAGCAACGCCATAATAACCGGCATATTCTCTGAAAGATCGGCATGCAGGAAGTGCTCGTCCATGGCATGGGCCCCTTCCAGCAGTTCATAGAAACGCTGCATACCAATGGCCACGGCAATCGGCAATCCTATGGCCGACCAGAGTGAATAGCGGCCACCTACCCAATCCCAGAAACCGAACATGTTGTCGGTATCGATACCGAACTCAGCCACCTTCTGCGCATTGGTGGATACCGCGACGAAATGCCGCGCCACCGCTTCATCCTGCTGCAGGGTCCGCAGCAGCCAATCCCGTGCTGTGCGGGCATTGGTCAGGGTCTCCTGGGTGGTGAAGGTCTTGGAGGCGACGATAAACAGGGTGGTCTCGGGGTTCAGTGGCTTCAGCGTCTCGATCAGATGGGTAGCATCCACATTGGAGACAAAGTGCACCCGCAGGCCGGGGGTCTGATAGTGCTTGAGGGCCTCGCACACCATCAGCGGCCCCAGGTTTGAGCCGCCAATACCGATATTGACCAGGTCGGTAATCGCCTTGCCGGTAAAGCCCTTCCATTCGCCTGAACGCACCGACTCGGCAAAGGCCTCCATCTGCTTAAGCACCCTGTTGACCTGGGGCATCACGTCTTCGCCATCCGCCCAGATCGGCCGGTCGCTGCGGTTTCTCAGTGCCACGTGCAAGACGGCCCGGTCTTCCGTGATATTCAACCGGTCGCCGGAAAACATCCGCCGGCGCCAGCCATCCACATCGGCGACCTGGGCCAGATCTAGCAGCAGGTTGAGGGACCCGGGCGTAATCCGGTTTTTCGAGTAATCCAGCAGGATACCGCAGGTCCGTAGCGACATCTGTTCCACCCTTTCCGGGTTCTCCTGAAAGAGATCCCTCATTTGCAGGGGTTCTATCTCACTCCAGTGTTCCGTCAGGGCAGCCCACTCCCCGGTCTGATTGATTTCAGTCATAGTTAATGTTCTTTGTCATCCGGCAGAAACTGCCCTGGTTCCCGGGATGTGATGTTAGGGAGATGCAGGCTTCTGTTCAAGCAAATTGCCCCAGTTGATTGAGATCCGTCAACTGATGGCCTGATTGGAAAAAAGAAATTGCCTCTCCTGTTTCGCTTTCCTATAGAATGCGAGTACTAGTAGAAAGGTCTTTACTTCAGAGTTTCACGAAAAAAACAGAAAGCCAAGCTACATGAAGATTCTGTTCACTTCCAGCGAGGCTACCCCGCTGATCAAAACCGGCGGCCTGGCCGATGTGGCGGGCAGCCTACCGGTCGCCCTGCGTTCACAGGGACTGGATTGCCGAGTGATCATTCCCGCCTACCCGGAGGCCGTCGCAAAGGGTGATGATCTGGAAATCGTCGCTGAACTGGAACTTCCCGGCAGTACGGAGAGGGTTCGCCTGTTGTCCGGCACCGCCGGCCCGCATGCCGTGCCGGTCTATCTGCTGGATGCCCCCCTCCTTTT
>JBDLIF010000317.1:0-3808 GCA_039714955.1 Pseudomonadota bacterium
CAGCCACAGGGCCTTCTCCTCTGTCTGCAAGAGCTGGAAGCCCGGAGCGGTGATATAGGGGGATTTGGGCGGAGCAGCTGGTCGATATCTTCCCATAGAGACTACTATAGTTGGGTTAACTCAGACGATGTCAGTATATGACTGTGCAGCAGATAAGCCACCAACGTTCGACTTATTGAATCTGTGAGCCGTGATGAATTTGTGAAATTTTCGTGATTCGTTGATGATCGATGTTGGTTCTACTTATTTCCACAACCAATAGTTATAAAATAACTTTTTTGGCTAGATTAATAAGATGCCACACAAGGTCCTGATAGTCGAAGACGAAGCCGATATTGCCCGGCTGGTGCAGACCCACCTGGGGGATATTGGTTGTGAGGCCGCCATCGCGGGTAACGGAGCGGAGGCGATGAGGCTTTTTGGCAGGCATGACTACCAGCTTGTGGTGCTCGATCTGATGCTGCCGGACACCGATGGGCTGACGCTTTGCCGCAGGATGCGGGAATCCGCGGGTTATGTGCCGATACTGATGCTCACCGCCAAGTCCACCGAGCTCGACCGGGTGCTGGGGCTGGAGATGGGAGCCGATGACTATCTGACCAAGCCGTTCAGCATTCCTGAACTGCTGGCGCGTATCAAGGCCTTGTTCCGGCGGGTCGATGCGCTCAGTCAGGCCCGGGATGCCGAGCAGACGGACGAGACCATCCAGCAGGCGGGTCTCTCCATCGATACCGCAACCCGCCAGGTGACGGTGCAGGGCAGGGAGGTGGAGTTGACCGCCAGGGAGTTCGATCTGCTTCTCTTCTTCGCCCGCCATCCCGGCAGGGTGTTCAGCCGGGTGCAGCTGCTGGATCAGGTGTGGGGGTATAACCATGACGGTTATGAGCACACGGTCAATTCCCATATCAATCGGCTGCGCGGCAAGATCGAAACAGACCCGGCCAGGCCGGACTATATCCTCACCGTCTGGGGTGTGGGTTATAAGTTTACCCATGGCTAAACTGGATCGAACCATCTGATGCTCCGTACCCTCTATGCCCGACTTGCCGCCGTCCTGGTCGGTCTGTTCATGCTGATCGGCCTGCTCTATGTGCTGATCACCAGCTCGACCATTGAGCGCTATCTGCAGGAGATTACCCAGCACTTCAACCGGGATCTGGCCCAGCGCATCGTCGCGGACCGTAAGCTGGTGGCGGCCGGTCAGCTGGATCAAGCGGCGCTGACGGCTACTTTTAGCGCCTATATGGAGATCAATCCCAGCATCGAGATCTATCTGCTTGACCAGGAGGGGCGCATACTCGCCTACTCCGCCGACCCGGGAAAGGTGAAACGCCAAAGGGTCGATCTGGCGCCGATCGAGGCCTTTCTGCGGGGCGAAGGCTTCCCCTTGCTGGGTGATGACCCCCGCTCCCACGACCGGCGCAAGGCCTTTTCGGTAACCCCGGTGCCGGCGGGAGAGCTGCCTCCCGGCTATCTCTATGTGGTGCTGCGGGGTGAGCAGTACGATCGGGCCGAGCAGGCGGTGGAGGCGCAATATGCCCTGCGTCTGAGCGCCTGGGCCGTGACCGGCAGCCTGGGGTTCGGTCTGCTGACGGGACTGCTGCTGTTTCATCTGCTGACTCGCCGTCTGCAGCGTCTCGCCAATGTCATGGAGGCGTTTCAAAAGACCGGATTTACCCGGCATACGACCGCTTTGACGGCAACTGGAAGTGCGGGTGACGAGGTGGCTCGGTTGGCTCAGACCTTCGACAGCATGGCGGAGCGCATTATCGCCCAGTGGGGAGAGCTCCGGAAACAGGACAAACTGCGACGCGAGCTGGTGGCCCAGGTCTCCCATGATCTGCGTACCCCGCTGGCCGCCCTGCATGGCTACCTGGAGACCCTGCAGATCAAGGGAGGGAAGCTGGCTCATGGGCAAAGGGAAGAGTATCTCAGCATCGCGCTACGCCAGAGTGAGCGTCTGAAGCGCATGGTGGAGAGGCTGTTTGAATTGGCCCAGCTGGAGGCGAGGGAGACGCAGCCGCTGTGTGAGCCGGCCAGCCTCGCCGAGCTGATCCAGGATGTGGTGCAAAAATTTCAATTGCGAGCCGAGGGTGGTGGCATCACCCTGGCGATGGTGCAACCCACGAGTCTGCCGGTTGCACTGATCGACATCGCACTGACGGAGCGGGTGCTGGACAATCTGATCGGCAACGCCCTGGAACATACGCCTGAAGCCGGCCATATCGAGGTGCGGCTCAGGGTGAAGGATCGATTTGCGCTGGTCTCCGTCACGGACAGTGGTCCGGGGATCCCGGCCGCGGAGCTTCCGCATCTGTTCGACCCCTTCTATCGTGGCTCACAGGCAACCAGCAAGGGTGATCATGCGGGGCTGGGGCTGGCCATCGCCCGGCGGATCGTAGAACTGCAGGGTGGCCAGCTGCAGGTCCAAAACAGCCCCGGATCGGGCGCCTGCTTCACCTTTTCCCTGCCACTCTCACTGCCGTGATGAATATGTGATCTCTCCGTGAGGCCTGCTTGAACCCGTCGGTCCATAGTGGTTCAAAACAGCTGACAGAGCGGTCCATGAAGAGTAAGAGTCCCTGTTTTGTCTGTCTATTTTACCCAGGCTGTTCGCGCTACTCTGTCTGCTGTGAGCGGAAGATTTAAGCGGCGGTCAGGCCCCTTATTGACGATGGAGATCCTGTCATGCAAAGACGTCGAATCATTCTGGCCCTGGGCGGTATCACGCTTTTACCTATTGCCGGTGCCCGCCTGTTTGCCAAAGGAGAAATCCACGAGATGACCAGCGATAAATTGATCCTGAGCGAGGCGGAGTGGCGGGAGCGCCTGACGCCGGAACAGTTCCATGTGCTGCGCGAGGAGGGCACCGAGCGCCCATTCACCAGCCCGCTGCTGGAGGAAAAGCGGCCAGGCACCTTTGTCTGTGTTGCCTGCGACCACCCGCTATTCGACTCCGCCACCAAGTATGAAAGTGGTACCGGCTGGCCCAGCTTCTACGACTTTATCGAGGGTGGATTGGAGACCAAAAGAGATTTCAAATTGATCTGGCCACGCACCGAATACCACTGCGCCAAATGTGGCGGGCACCATGGCCACATCTTCGAGGATGGTCCCAAACCTACCGGTCTACGTTACTGCAACAACGGCGTTGCCCTGAGGTTTGTGCCGGCCTGATGAGAGAGGAGAGCACCCGGCTACTGGCTTTCATTAAACTATTCATCAACAATGGGAGAGGTTTGTTACAGAGTGGGAGGCAATTCCAGTGGGCTGGAAAAACGCGTATCGATCATTCTACTATCAGGGTGCGCCAGAACCGGAAGACCCGCAGCTGAAGCGAGACGAAACCCTGCTGCTGACCATCGATATCCAGAACACCTATCTGGAGATCGCTGAAGATCCGCGAGAGCGTGAGCGCTGGGCCCCTTTTCAACGGCGCATGCGGGAGATCGTGATTCCCACGGTCAAACAGCTGCAGGGGAGGTTCCGTCACTGGGGCATGGATGTGGTGCATGCCCGGATCGGCTGTCTACTGGAGGACGGTCGCGATCGCTCTCTGAGTCAGAAAAAACCGGGTTGGAACTATCTGCTGCTGCCCAAGGATCAGCACAGATCCCAGATAGTTCCGGAGCTGGCCCCTGAGCCCGGGGAGATCGAACTGACCAAGACCACCGACAGCGCCCTGACCGGGACCAGCCTGCGCCTGATCCTGCACAACCTGGGTATCAAAAATGTGATTATGACCGGTATCTTCACCGATCAGTGCGTCTCATCCACGGTACGCAGTCTGGCGGACGAGAGCTTCAAT
>JBDLIF010000318.1:0-3808 GCA_039714955.1 Pseudomonadota bacterium
GGTGTGCTGACCGGCCAGTATCGACAAGACCGGGACCTTGTAAATGTATTCGGCGGCTGGTCGAAGGGTCTGATTGATGGCTGGACTCGACGTTATTCCGCGGGTCTTGACTATCTGAAAGACGATAACGAACTGGTGCCTGGACAGCCACCTCCAACCAAGTTACCCCAAGACGAGGTACGGGTATCGCCGTTTATAAGGTATGAGTTGATTGAGGACAGTTTCACAAAGACGAAGAATCGCGATCAAATCGAACGTGCCGAGTTTTTTCTGCTTGGCTTTCGCTCGGACCTCAAACTGGGGTATGCGGCCACCGCGCTTGGATCGACCCGGCCTGCCTGGAGCTATGCGGCATCCGTCAGCGATGGCTGGGCAATGCCCGGCAACCGCATTCTGGTGATGGAGGGCGCGGTCGCCGGCGTATATGCTGAAGGCCAGAATGAAGACCAACTGCTCTCGGGTTCGGTCGAGTACTACATCCCACAGAGCAACCGAGCGCAAACATATATAGGCCTGGCGGTCGATATGGCACGTGATGTGAACGAATCGAATCAACTCACGCTCGGGGGCGAAAACGGGCTGCCTGGCTACCCTGACGATTATCAGAGCGGCGACCGTCGTGCCCTGTTCAATGTCGAGCAGCGACTGTATTCGGACTGGTTTCCGTTTCGCCTGTTTCGGGTGGGCGGCGCTGTATTCTTCGACGCGGGTCGCGCATGGGGTGGTGAGGCATCCAACACCACCGATCCCGGCTGGCTGAGCGATGTCGGTTTTGGCTTGCGCCTGTTCAGTGTGCGCTCGGCTTTCGGAACCGTCTGGCACCTCGACTTCGCATTTCCGATAAACCCGACCGACGACATTCCCGATTACCAGGTCCTGATTTTCAGCAAGACGGGGTTCTGAGTCGGTTTGATTCGCTGCCAGGTTGATTCGCTATCGACCGCGTCTGCTTATTTCACGCCGCGCTTGGCACGATAGACAATAATGGGATGTTACCCTTTCTCTTTAGATCGTAATTCTTGCATGATTTACAGTGAGGCTCACTTGGCACGACTGTTCTTCCATTCTTTATAGCCAATCACAGGCCAGTTCAAAGCGTTGGCAATAAATTGGGTGACCGTATATCGATCCTTGCCTTTTCTTACCCTGGACGCTTCGATATACAACATAACAATCATGCCGATTGTGTAATGCAGGAACAAAACACCAAGGACAATGGTTTCTAAAATATATCGATCCGCGCTATTCATTCGACACCTTCTATATTTGCCACATGTTATTTCATATCTTAATGTTTAACTACTCCCTGTTTGACCCGGTTATAGTGGATGTAGCAAAATATCGGACACGTTCGTGCCCGACCAACCTGGCTGCCAGAATCAAATTGAGCCAGGCCACTTTAATCAATTACATGGGTAGTGATCAGACAAATTAACCCGGTGAATATTCCTTGATAAAAAAAACAATCTGCTATTTTGGGATCATCCTTCCCCTCCTTTCTCAGACAGTCTTCGCTGAAACGAAATATGTCACTGATGACCTGAATCTGGCCCTGCATGAAAAGGAGGGCTCCAAGGGGGCGCTCATCAAGAGACTGGCCAGCGGTACTCAGCTGGAGGTCTTGGAAGAGAGTGGGTTTTTTGCCAAGGTCCGCACTCAGGACGGAACGGTAGGCTGGACCAAGGCCAGATTTCTTATGACGGAAAAACCCGCTCAGGCAAGGGTACTCGATCTTGAAAAGGAACAAGAGCAGTTAAAGAAAGAGCTGATAAGCAGTCAGGAACAACTGAAGAGCAGTAATAAACAGGCGGCCGAACTCCGCGCGAAGAAGATCCAGACAGCCCTGGAACTGGTCGACCACAAAGAGATGAAGGAGGCGGACGCGGGGCTGATCGCCAAGCTGCAAAAGGAGAATGCCTCCCTGAAGCAGCGTCTCGATCCCAATGTGGAGACCATGCCAATGATCTGGGCCCTGATCGGTGTGTCCGTCGCCCTGCTGCTGGGCTTTTTGGCTGGAATCGCCCTATTCGACTGGCTCAGCCGGAAACGCCATGGTGGCTACCGAATCTATTGATCCGATAGTTTTCCGCATACCACTAGATCTCTATGGCGTATTTCTTGATACGATAGAGCAGTGTATCCCTTGATAATCCAAGCAGGCGTGCCGCTTTGCTGCGATTACCCACGGCCTTATGCAAGGCCTGTTTGATCAGATCCGCCTCCAGGTCATCCAGACTCAAGCCACGGTCAGGCAGGGTGAATGGACCTGCTTGAGTTGGCATCTGAACCTGAGACTGTCTGATCTCCAAAGGCAGGTTTTCAGCTTCCACCAGTCTGCCTGAAAAGAGAATCAACATCCGCTCACAGAGATTTTTCAGTTCCCGTACATTACCCGGCCACTGATAGCGATTCAGGTACCTCAAGGCCCGCTGTGAGTAGACAGGAGGTTGCAGATCATATTCAACCACCAATTCTCGGGTCAGACCATTGAGCATAAGCTCTATATCCCCTTTGCGCTCTCGTAGCGGCGGCAATTCCAATGGCACCACATAGAGTCGGTAGTAGAGATCCCGGCGAAAGGTCCCTTCCTCCACCGCTTTGGCCAGATCCCGATTGGTAGCGGCAATAACCCGCGCGTCAACCCGCTTGGTCAGCGGTTGTCCCAATTGTTGGCACTCACCGGTCTCAAGGAAGCGCAGTAGTTTTGCCTGTACCGCCAGGGGGAGTTCACCCACCTCATCGAGAAACAGGGTTCCACCATTGGCGGCCTGCATTCTGCCCTGTTCATCCTGTACCGCACCGGTAAAAGAGCCTCTACGGTGACCGAACAGTTCGCTCTCAGCCAAATGTTCGGGCAATGCCGCGCAATTGACCGTTACGAAGGGCATGCTCTGACGGCGACTGTAGCGATGCAGCGCCTTGGCCAGAAGCTCTTTTCCCGTACCACTCTCACCTGTCACCAGGACGGTGGCGTCGGTGGCGGAAACAATCTTCATGGCGCGAAGTACAGTCTGAAATTCTGGGGCTCTGCCTAACATCACTAAGGTACCTATGAGTATTTGGAACACATTTTAAATCAGCTTAGGCGTCATGGAAATACATAGTATTACCCAGATAGGAACACCCAAATCTGCTAAAAAAGCAGGTAGGCGCAAGGTATGCACCTGATACTATGAGTACGCCTTCCGATCGAGCCGCTCCGCCGCCTCACTGATCGAACCTGCCTGGTGATAGAATGCACATAGCCGATTCTCGTCTATCCTTCATCAGGGCAGCGTCAATATAATTAATTTTGCAAACTGGGGATCAATACAATGCAGAAACCTGAGATCAAGCAGGATCCTATGTATTTGTTACTGAGAGAGGAGAAGATCAGGGAGTTCAATCAGCGTCGCGCGGATGGTGAGGCCTGCCAACTGCGGAACACCGACCTGCGTGGACTCGACCTGCGGGGGCTGGATGCCAAGGGGCTGGACATGAGCGGTACCTATTTGCGCCAAACCGACCTGCGGGGTATTGATCTTTCCGCCACCAGGCTGGAAGGGGCCAGCATCAATGGCGCCAAGATCTCCGGTACCTATTTCCCCAAGGAGCTCTCCCCGGAGGAGATCACCCTTTCACTGGTGCACGGAACACGTCTGCGCTATCAGTGATGACCTGAATCAGGAGGTATCGAGCTGCGCCAGGATATTCCGCGCCACTCGACGCTGATCCGCATCCCCCTCTTCCAGGATTTCATAGAGCAGTTCCCGGGCCTGCTCAACCTCACCCGCATCCCTATGGGTCTGCACATGCTGGAGCTTATCCT
>JBDLIF010000319.1:0-3770 GCA_039714955.1 Pseudomonadota bacterium
TCGGCCTGGAACCCCATCAGGTTGAAATCATCGGCTGTACGCGCAACTGGTTACGTTACCGGCTGCCGGAGCGCTTTATCCGGAAACATTGTGCCCCTCTCTGTATCGGTCAGAAGCAGATCTGGTTCCTGCTCAGGGCCAAGTGCAAGGAGGAGGCCTTCTGTCTGGACAAGACCGAAACCCCGGAATTTGAGGAGTGGCGCTGGGTGAAGTATTGGCAGCCGGTGCGTGAAGTGATCTATTTCAAACGGCATGTCTATACCCGTGCACTGGAGGAGTTGGCCCCCTTGCTCTATCCAGAGGGTGCCCCGGTGCGAGCCCAGTCCAACTACCTGCGCCAGAACCGGCGTTGAAGAAGTACTGGCCTTGTCGTTTTCAGACGGGCAAATTCTGTTGTTTTCTGTCTTAGCAACTATGTAAGGGCCTGGCTCGCAGCTACTGCCTGGCAATCGCCATCATTCTGCACATTGAGAGGGATCCATGTCCGAGTTGAAAAATCCACCAGCAGGAATGCCGCGCATCACACCCTATCTGTTTTACAAAGATGTCAGGGCCGCTCTGGAGTGGCTGGAAATGACCTTTGGCTTTGAACGCAAGGGCGAGCCGATTGAGATGCAGGAGGGGATGGTACACGCCGAGATGGGTTTCAAGGAGGGTTTTCTGATGCTGGGGACGCCGAGCATGGAGCGCGGCGGTAGAAGCCCATCGGAGTTACCGGGTATCCATCAGAGCCTCTATGTCTACGTGGATGACGTGGACGCACACTACCGGCAGGCTGTCGCGGCAGGTGCAGCGACCCTCAGCGAGCCCACGGATATGTTCTGGGGGGATCGCATGTATGCCGTCACGGATCTTGAAGGTCATCACTGGAGTTTCGCTCAGCATGTCAGGGATGTCGCCGTAGAGGATCTGACCTCACTGGCAAACCGCTAACGACTGGCCATGCTTGAGCTCCTGCATCGCATCGTCAAGGAGGTAAATGCCGCCGAGGATCTGGGCAAGGCGCTGGAGATCATCGTGGTCCAGGTCAAACAGGCCATCGGGGCTGATGTCTGTTCCGTCTACCTGTCCGATTTTGAGCGGCGTGAGCATATCCTGCGCGCGACTGACGGGCTGCATGCCGAGGCGGTGGGCAAGGTGAGGCTGCCGCTGCATCGTGGGCTTATCGGCCTGGTTTGTGAACGGGCGGAGCCGGTAAATCTGGCGGATGCGTCCAGCCACAAGCGTTACCTGTTTATCAGCGAGACCGGCGAGGTCCGCTACCGTGGTTTCCTCGGGGTGCCCATCATCCAGAACCGCAGGGTGCTGGGGGTACTGGTGGCGCGCCAGATCGAACAGCGCAGTTTCGGCGATGACGAGGTGACCTTTCTGTTTACCCTGGCCGCCCAGCTTGCCGGGGCGATTACCCATGCCCAGGCCAGCGGCGAGTTGGATGCCCTGAATGACACCATGCCCCTCGCCCGCTTTCTGCCGGGGCGGCCAGGCGCCCCGGGGATAGGGCTGGGAACCGCGGTGGTGGTCTATCCACCCGCCGATCTGCTGGCCATTCCCGACCGCCCGACGGATGACCCTGAGCAGGAGGAGGCGGCCTTTCGCGCGGCCGTGGCCGCGGTGGTGGAGGATCTGATGGCCTTGCAAGAGCGGGTCGAGGACAGCCTGCCCGCGGAGGACCGGGCACTGTTCGATGCCTGGCTGATGATGCTTGGCAGTGACTCCCTGATCGATAACACCGTGGCCAGGATCCATCGGGGTAACTGGGCCGCCGGCGCGCTACGGCAGACCATTGAAGAGCATGCCAAGGTCTTTGACGCGATGGAGGATGTCTATCTGCAGGAACGGGCCTCCGACGTGCGGGATCTGGGACGCCGCATCCTTATGCACCTGCAGCGGGAACCCTCCGGACCCGTTGCCTATCCGGACAATACCATCCTGGTGGGTGAGGAGGTCAGCGCCATACAGCTGGCGGAGGTGCCGCTGGAGCGGCTGGCTGGCATCGTCTCGGCTAAAGGCGCCGGCTTTTCCCATGTGGCCATACTCGCTCATGCCATGGGCATACCGGCCGTGATGGGGGTCAGTAACCTGCCGGTGGGTCGGGTCGATGGGCGTTTTCTGATCGGTGATGGCTACCGTGGACGGATCTATATATCGCCGCCTTCCTCGGTAAAACAGGAGTATCAGCGCCTGGCGGATGAGGACCGGGAACTCTCCGAGGAACTGCAGGCGGTTTTGGCGCTGCCCTCGGAGACTACGGATGGTATTGAGGTTCCCCTTTTTCTGAATACCGGGTTGATCTCCGATATGAGTAGCCTGGGAATAGACGAAGCCGCGGGTGTGGGTCTCTACCGCACCGAACTGCCGTTCATGATACGGGATCGATTCCCTGGCGAGACGGTACAGATGGCCAACTACCGGAAGGTCCTGGAGACCTTTGCGCCGCGCCCGGTCACTATCCGTACCCTGGATATCGGGGGGGACAAGCCTTTGCCCTACTTTCCGATCACGGAATCCAATCCCTTCCTGGGCTGGCGCGGGATACGTATCTCCCTCGATCATCCGGAGATCTTTCTGACCCAGGTGCGGGCCATGCTGCGGGCGGCAGTGGGGTTGGAAAACCTCCAGTTGTTGCTGCCCATGGTCAGTTATGTCAGCGAAGTGGATGATGCCATGTTACTGATCCAGCGGGCGCACAATGAGCTGGTGGAGGAGGGGTTCGATGTCAAGATGCCCCGAATAGGCGTCATGATCGAGGTGCCGGCGGCGGTCTATCAGGTGGAGGCATTGGCCCGGCGGGTCGATTTCCTCTCCATCGGCACCAACGACCTGATCCAGTATCTGATGGCGGTGGACCGCAACAATCCGCATGTGGCGGAGATCTATGATGACCTCCACCCGGCGGTACTGCGCGCCCTGATCCAGGTGGTGGGAGATGCCAGGCAGTACCAGCGTGAGGTGAGCGTCTGCGGTGAGATGGCGGGCAATCCGGCGGCGGTGGTACTGCTGCTTGGCATGGGGGTGAATAGCCTGAGTATGAGTGGTGGCAATCTGCCCAGGGTCAAATGGGTGGTGCGTTCGGTGAGCTGCGCCCGCGCCCGCGAGCTGTTGCAGGCCGCCATGCGATGTGAGAAGGCCTCAGAGGTCAAGGCGTTAATGAACGATGCCCTGGAGGGTGTGGGGCTGGGTGGGCTGGTGCGGGCCGGCAGGTAACCGCTATGGCACTGAAAGCAACCATCTTCAAGACAGACCTGCAAATCTCGGACATGGACCGTAATCACTATCGGGACTATGCGCTGACGATTGCCCGCCATCCCTCCGAGACCGACCGCCGGATGATGGTGCGCATCCTGGCCTTTGCCCTGCACGCGCAAGAAGATTTGGCCTTCACCCGCGGTTTGAGCACGGATGACGAGCCCGACCTGTGGGGTAAATCATTGAGTGACGAGGTTCTGCTGTGGGTCGATCTAGGCCAACCGGATGAGAAAAGAATCCGCAAGGCCTGTGGTCGCGCCAGAGAGGTCTGGATCTATACCTATAACGACCGCAGTGCCAGAGTCTGGTTCGAACAGCTTGGGGGCAAGCTGGAACGCTTTGACAACCTGCGCATCATCCATCTGCCGGAGACCAGTATCATCCAACTGGCAGCGCTGGCGCAACGCAACATGCAGTTGCAATGTTCCATCCAGGATGGAGCAATCTGGCTAGGCGACCTCGAACAGAGTATCCAGGTGGAGCCGGAAAGTTGGAAGTGAGCTCGACTCTGTCTGTACCGCGCC
>JBDLIF010000320.1:0-3751 GCA_039714955.1 Pseudomonadota bacterium
CAGCAGTCGGCTGAAGTTTGCCTACATCAGTCGCATCAATCACCCCCCCTGCTCCCTGGTGGACTCTTTCTCATGGGTATGGGCATGGCGTTGAATCCTTGTGCCCCCCTGACCACCGTCATTCTGGCCTCAGCAACGACAGCCAGTATCTATGCCGGGCTGTCATTGGGCGTTGGGTTTGGACTGGGTGCAGTTGCCATACCCACGCTGATCTTCGCCTTCGGGGTCGCCCACTTCGGCAGCAAGATCCGTGAACATCTCGGCGAGTGGCGCCTCGCCCTGGAAAACACCAGCATCGGCCTGCTGATTTTACTGGGCACCGGCACTGCCCTGGGATGGATAGTGCCATAACGCTATTCTGAGCAGGAAATTCCTGGAAAAATAGTTACAAGGTCAACCTGCCATTGACAGTCCGTTATAATTCCCGTCCCCTAGTAGCTCCTGATGCAGTAATGAACAAACAAAGCCCTTTTAGAAAAACACGCAGACCACTTCTCTGGTGGAAACTGTTTCTGACCATTGGCTTGGTCATCTGCAGCAGCCCATCACTGGCAGCCAAGGATCCGTTGTCCCGTTCCATCGACGCCAGTATCGACAACACCCGACAGGAGGCCAGGGTTCAGCAGCGTATCGAAAAGCTGGATGATGAGACCAAGACCATGCTGGAGGAGTACCAGCGCCTCAGCCGGGAACTGGATGTGCTCACTGTCTACGACGATCAGTTGCAGCGACTGGTGGAATCCCAGGAGGCTGAGAAAACATCGATCCAGAAACAGATGCGGGATCTGGACATGACCCAGCGGGAGATCGTGCCCCTGATGTTGCGCATGCTGGAGTGGCTGGATGAATTCGTACGGATCGACCAGCCCTTTCTCCCCGAGGAACGCCAGCTGCGCATCGGGCAGCTCAAGGGCTTGATGGACCGGGCGGACGTCAGCATTGGCGAGAAATACCGTCGGGTGCTGGAGGCCTATCAGATCGAGATGGATTACAGCCGCACCATCGAGGCCAGCCGGGGCGAACTCGGGACGGAGGATAAGACCCGTACCGTCGACTTCCTGCGTATCGGTCGGGTCGGGCTCTACTACCTGACCCTCGACCGGAGCGAAGTGGGCCATTGGAATCCCGCCAGCGGTCGATGGGAGACCCTCCCCACCCGCTACAATCTGCCGATACGCAACGGGCTGCGCATCGCCCGTAAACAAGCGGCGCCGGATCTGCTGCGCCTGCCGGTTACCGCCCCCCAGGAGGTCAGACCATGAAACCCCGTGCTCTGATAGTGCTGATCGGACTGCTCTGGTCTGGCATAACCCCGGCGGAACACCCCACCCATCTGGATCAGCTGCTGCGTCAGGTTCAGGAGGCACAGCAACGCGACGCGACCATTCGCCAGGAACGGGAACAGACCTTCCTGACGGCCCGCGCCGACCAGAAACGGTTACTCGAAGCGCTGCGGGAGAAGCTGGCAGCGGAGCGGGAACGGGGCAAGCGCCTGAAACAGTCCTTCGAAAGCAATGAGGAGGAGCTTGCCGGACTCGAAAGCGAACTGAAACAGCACACCGGGGATCTGGGGGAGGTCTTCGGCACGGTGCGGCAGGCCTCGAAAGACCTGGCGGCCTCTATCCATGAATCACCGGTATCGGCCCAGTATCCGGACCGGGCGGAGTGGTTCACCATCCTCGGCGAAAGCAAGAGACTGCCTGACATCACCGAGCTGGAGCGCCTCTGGCTGCTGGTCCAGCAGGAGATCGTGGAATCCGGCAGGGTGGTACGCTTTCCCTCCCAGGTGACCGATACCGATGGGGTTACCCGCCAACAGGAGGTGGTGCGGGTCGGCCTCTTCAACACCCTGCAGGGGGACCGCTATCTCAAGTACCAGCCGGAGACCAGCCGCCTGGTGGTGCTGGCGCGTCAGCCCTCCAGTACCGACCGTGAGTCAGCGGCCAGTCTCAGCTCCGCCACCCAGGGCCAGGCTGAACTGGCGCTGGACCCGACCCGTGGTGTGCTGCTGGGCCTGCTGGTGGAGACCCCCAGCCTGATGGAACGGCTGCAGCAGGGCGGCCTCATTGGCTATGTGATCCTCACCCTCGGGGCGTTCGGCCTGCTGCTGGTGTGCTTCCGACTGGTCTATATCGGCTGGGTGGGGAGGCGCATCAGTCGGCAGCTGAGCAACCTTACCGAACCGTCAGAGAAGAATCCCCTGGGACGTATTCTGAAGCTCTCCAATGGGACCACATCGGTCGATCCGGTGAACCTGGAGCTGCAGATCGACGAGGCGGTCATGCGGGAGACCCCAAGGCTCACCCGCGGCGAGGGTCTGATCAAGCTGCTCGCCGGCATCGCCCCCCTGCTGGGACTGCTGGGCACCGTGGTGGGCATGATCATCACCTTCCAGTCCATCAGCCTGTTCGGTACCGGCGATCCCAAGCTGATGGCCAACGGCATCTCCCAGGCCCTGGTCACTACCGCTCTGGGCCTGATCGTCGCCATTCCCCTGTTGTTTCTGCACTCCCTGGTGGCGACCCGCAGCCGCGCCCTGGTGCAGATCCTGGACGAACAGTCCGCTGGCCTGGTAGCCATGAAGCGGGAGCAGGCCTAGATGCTGGAGACCATTGAATCTATCCGGCGTTTTCTCGATACCGGCGGCCCGGTGTTGTGGCTCATCGGCCTCACCGCGATCCTGCTCGGCGCCCTGATCGTCGAACGTTTTTGGTATTTCCGGCGTGAGTTCTCCAGCCAGGCGGCCCTCGATGTGGCAGGCTGGCTGGAACGCCGGGACCGCCACTCCTGGCATGCCCTGCGTATCCGCGAAGCGTTGATCTCGGATGCCGCGGCGCACCTCAACTGCACCCTGCCCCTGATCAAGATGCTGGTAACGCTCTGCCCCCTGCTCGGGCTACTGGGTACCGTCACCGGCATGATGGAGGTATTCGACATCATCGCGGTGCTCGGCACCGGTAACGCACGCGCCATGGCGTCGGGTATATCCAAGGCCACCATCCCCACCATGGCGGGCATGATGGTGGCCATTCCCGGGCTCTATTTCAGGGTGGGGCTGCAACGGGAGGTCAGACAGAGGCTGGCGCGGCTGGCCGACCATCTGACCATTGCATGAAAAATATGGATGACAAATATGCGACGACATCGCAGCGATAACAACGGCAGCACCGATTCCGACATCAACCTGACCCCGATGCTGGATGTGGTCTTCATCATGCTGATCTTCTTCGTGGTGACCACCTCCTTCGTCAAGGAGTCCGGGGTGGAGATCAACCGGCCCAGTGCCGAGACGGCCCAGCAGCAGGAGCAGGCCAATATCCTCATCGCCATTCGGCCCAATGGGGAGATCTGGATCGAAGGCAGAAGCGTAGATATACGGGCGGTCCGCGCCAATATCGAGCGGCTGCGGGCCGAGTTCCCCGAGGGTCAGGTAGTGATCCAGGGTGACCGGGCGGCCCAGATCGGCCTGCTGGTGCGGGTCATGGATCAGGTGAGGCTGGCGGGTATCACCAATGTGGCCATAGCCGCGGATGACGGTGGCTGATGCGGATCATATATCATCTACCGCGTATCTTTATCTCCCTGTTGGCTGGCGCCGCCATCTCTGGCGCTCTGCTGTGGACCATGCAGTGGATGCTGTTGCATAAAACCGTGGATCTGCAGGTGGACCGGGAACGCCCCGTGATGGAGTTCGTCCGGCTCAAGCGTGACAGCGAGACCCGGGTGCGCGAACGGCCAAAGCCGGATCCAG
>JBDLIF010000321.1:0-3748 GCA_039714955.1 Pseudomonadota bacterium
GCGTTCTTCAGCTGCAGGCGGCGCGTCCCCTTCGCCAGCTGCACCTCCTCGTCGTTCGGCAGGTTGATGGCGATCGTCTTGGCGCCGGCGTTGCAGTCGCCTGCGTAGTAAACGACGTCGTAGGCGTTGAGGTACCAGTTCTTTAAAAGCCCCGGCGAACCAGGGCGTGGATGTCTCGAAACCGGTAGTAATATAGGCTTGCAGACCCCGGATGATCTCTTTTGCTAACAGGCTGGGGAGCATTCGCAGCGCGCCCCTATGACTCGGAGCGAATTTTTTTCAAGAGATCAAGGGAGATGCGATAGCCGAAACCCACCATCTCCTGAATGTACTGCTCGGCACTCTCTATCACGCCCCTTTGTTCCGCAAGATCAAGCAGTCTAACCGTTCCAACAATATTCAGCCCCTTGCTTAAGGCGTAACGCCGCGCCAGCCGGTCATCCATGATCAGCAGCGTGTCTTCCGGCGATTCCATGGCAAAGCGTATGGCATCGCTTTCTCCGGAGCCCAGGCTTGGAGACAGCGGTTTTGATTGTATTCCAGCCGATCTAACAACCAACCAGCCGTCCACAATCGAAATATTGATCCGTTGTGCATCCACACCCGATTTAGCCAGACATTCATCCCTCACCGACTCTGTCATCCAGACTTCAGCAAACAATGTCTTCAAGATCGACAACCGATCTATGATAGCAAAGGCGATCAAGGGCCCCGCATCGGCAATTACGA
Source organism: Pseudomonadota bacterium (assembly GCA_039714955.1). Lineage (GTDB taxonomy): Bacteria > Pseudomonadota > Gammaproteobacteria > Chromatiales > Chromatiaceae > JASJBU01. Next base: position 730 of record JBDLIF010000321.1, read on the forward strand.
TACGAGCCATTGACTCATATCGCTGGATTCCTGGTCTGTCGTCTCATCAGCGCGAACAACGTCGATGCCCAACTCAGTAAGATAGCGGAGAAAGTCCTGCATGGGCATCCAGCTCAAGCGGGAAGCCCCACCCAAGGAGAGTGTGCCATCTTTGAACAGACTTGCGGCCAATGCCGGTCTGACCGACCGTTCCCCATCGGTCAACGACTTATCCAGATGCACGATCAAGGCATTGGGCTCATCTCCTTTGAGTACCAACACCGGCGACTCTTCCGCCTGGCGCAGGGCAAGAGAGGGATTTTTCTTTAGATTTCGTACATTTGTTGCGTGCATGCCTCACCTCACAGGATGACTTGTACCTTATAAGGTAGACTACACCATGTAGACCACATAGTCATCCAATGCCCAACGCATTGTTCAATATGGACGGATTTTCCCGGATCTCCTGCTGGTCATAGGCCAACCACCCTAGCGCGTGGACAGGGGCCGTATATTCATTGCCTCGCGTGGTCCAGATGCCGATCCGGCGTTGCGGCCAGGCGAGTTCGAATTCTCCGACAACTTCCTCCTGTTCGTTCTGAAGTTCATAGCCACACTCGGGCTTGACGATATTGGCGTCGACCAGGTGGCGCACGATGGGCAGCACAGACTCCTCCACATTGGCCGCCCATTCGGGCAGTCCATAATAGGGGTCGCTGAGGATGTGGGTTTTGATGTAGATCTTGAACGCGGGGATATCCGTGAACACCCGGTAACCGTTGCGGCTGGCAACCTGTACCACTTCCGGCCCTTCTACGAGCAGGAGCGCGACCGCTTCTGAATAACCTGGTTGAACGCCTTCCGCCCAGGCCAGGTCGAGAATGGCTTCGACCTCACCGCTCTCCTCGCCCAGCAGTTCGTACTCTATCGCTCCAGGCGGCAGGTCATTGTCAAGCATCCACGCATTGACTTCAGCGATCGCGGCCTCTTCCCAATCTTCGTTGAGGCCGCCACTTACTTTCGGCACCTCGGCCACTGCCGTCGCGTGGAGATTTACCCGGATCTCCGCGGGCGCCAGGGTATAAAGCTGGTCAATCAGTCTATTTGCCGCATCGGCCAGCAGGCGCCTGCGCGCTTCCAGAAACTCGGGATAGTGCTCGACCTTCCACAATCTTTGATCCGAGGGAATCCACTGACTCTCCAGCGCCCCCGGAAATTTCTCGGCGACCTCCCGAAAATAGACCTGCGGATTCTTGTCGCTGATCTTCAGATTGGTATCCTTGGTCAGAAAACAGAAATTGGCCACCGCATTGATGTCCGCCCTCTTATACCCGTGCTTTTTGAGAAAATGACGCGGGAAGATGTGATGGACCTCCAGTGAGGTATTCTTACCCAACAGATTTTGCTTCAACGGGATGCCCAGCGCCCAGTCCAGTGCGTCGCCGGTGCGGGTCAGCAGATAGAGCAGAGGATAGAAGCGCGCGCCTCGGCTCCAGCCGCCGAAATGATCCGGTTTGACGTGCAGATCGCCGCGCCACAACCGGAGATCTTCAATCAGGCGGTCGAGGCCGCCGTCCACGGATTCGATCAGTTCCAGATCCTTGTTGATGGTCGTTTCCGTCGAGTTGGAGAACTTGCCCCACAAACCGCTGTGCAGATACCAGAAGAGCAGCTTGTTCAATTCCGCCTCGTTGGCGATGGCGCCCCCGCGGCGGTCGATGTAGTGGACCAGCACCGGAAAGGCATAGCGGCCGAACAGCACCCGCTCATGGTCCAGACCCAGACGGGCAGCGATCACATTGAGCAGATAGTTGCAGAGCTTGATCGCCTTATTCAGCGACTGCCGGAAATGCTCCGCTTCGATATCGTGCAGGGCATTGAAACGTGCCTCGCCGGTGGCGATGGTATTGACGTTGCGCAGCAGCCAGTCGAGATCGAACTTGTAACCGGCACCGGACCAATCATCGATGGCCTTACGCATCTCCATGCGGGCATCCGGCCAGGCGGCGCACACCTTGGCCAGCGCCAGATCGCCCTTTGAGAGCTTGGTGCCTCCACTGTTCACCCGGTTGAAGATGTCCACCACGATGTCGATGGTCTTGTCTTCGCCGGTCACCTCCTCGATATGAAAGTCGATCTCCCGAATGCCGTGGATCTGATTCAAGCGGTTGATGTAGTCGCCCAGCCTGGGACTTAAATTAGGATCGGCACTAATCTGGCTGACGAAGGGACCTATGCCATCACCCATGATCCGGGTGACATCCACCCAACGAGGGTCGCCCTTCATCTTCTTAGGCATATAGAACGTAAACTCTTCGCTATCCAGGTTGAAATAGAGATCGGTAAAGGCTCGTTTGTCGCCATCGAAGAATTTAGGTGCTTTACCCCGGATGATGCCGTAGAGGGAGGTGATGCGCTGCTGTCCATCCAACAGCAGTTTCACGATGCCGGGCGCCAGTTCCGCGTCGCCCCGGTGCTCCGCATCCTTTGACTCGGTGCCCCAAACCAGCAGGCTCCCGACCGGATGGCGCCGGTAGAGCTAGCCCATCAGGCCCCTGACCTGATCCCTGTTCCAGACATAGCCGCGTTGAAATTCAGGTAGGGCCATGTGGCCGGTGTCGATATAGTCCAAAACCGTCGATACTTTCATCACTCAGTCCTTGTTTGTGCCAGTGTTAATTTGCCCTTCGAATACGTTCCAAACGGTACGGTAGTCGGATACCCGATCGCAGCGGTCGAAGGGGGCGGTGTAGGTGATCTCACGTTTTTGTGGGCCGCCGGGTTGGGTGTCGTCGAGGACGCTGCGGATGATGCGAGTACCGGCGGGCAGATCCTGCACATCCTCCCAGCCAAGGGGGCGCTTCTCCTCCCGGCCATCTGGGTGGATGAGACGGCAGGGGGTCTCTTTTTTGCCCGCCCTACGTGGCAGGCCGACGCCGACCAGGCCTTTGCTGGCGGTGAAGACGATGCGGCCGTTGGCGTCGTACCAGGTGTCGGCCTCGTACTGGCGCATGACGGGAAATTGCACCCGGTAGATGGT
>JBDLIF010000322.1:0-3739 GCA_039714955.1 Pseudomonadota bacterium
GCAATGATTTCCTCTCACATCGATGATCAAATGTCTTGCAAACGGGGTGGGTCCATATATGGAGGAAATGCAATAGGATTGAATGGAACAATCCTTGCCCTGCTACCGACACCCTTGGAGATACATGCCGGCCATCCAACGTTCGCGTTAGTACACTCAGTCGATGAATTATAAGACAACTCAGCAACCTGATGGATGCATCTAAGATAACAGCTGCTGTACCTGTGCTAGGCTTCGCGGCCTATAGCGGTACCGGCAAAACCTCCCTGCTGATAAAGTTGATCCCATTGCTGAAAGCTGAGGGACTGAGGGTGGGTGTTATCAAACACGCCCATCACAAGGTGGATGTGGACAAGCCGGGCAAGGACAGCTATGAGTTGCGTAAGGCTGGCGCCGGGCAGGTGCTGCTGGCCACCGCCCAACGCTGGGCACTGATGGTGGAGGAGGAGGTCGAAGGCGATCCCGATCTGCAGACCATGCTGAACCGGCTTGACTGCTCATCTCTCGATCTGATTCTGGTGGAGGGTTTCCGGCATGTGCCTTTCCCCAAGATTGAGCTGTATCGTCCTTCCCTGGGTAAGCCAATGCTCTTCCCCCTGGATAGCTCCATCATTGCGGTTGCTGCGGATGGAGAGCTCAGCCAAACTGCGGAAATGCCCCTGCTGGATCTGAACGATCCGGTGGCAATTCGGGATTTCGTTTTGCTGTATGTAAGGCAGCAGCAAACTGATGCTTGATTCGGTCATCAGAGACGCAGCGTTTATCACAGACATTTTCTCTGCCTCTGCGGCTAATAAAATCAGGCATGCAGGGCCACACTCTTGATCTGGGCGAAGACCCGCATGCCAGGTCTGAGGGCCAGAACAGATTCTGATTTTCGCGTGATGCGTGCCAGCAGAGGAACGCCTCCCAATTCCATGCGTACGATGACCCGGCTCTTGCCCTGGGGAACCAGCTCAGTGATGGTCGCTTGTAGAATATTCAGAATACTGGTTGCACCCGGGTGTTCCAGGGTGAGACTGACATCCTTGGCATGGATGCGTAACTTGACCTCTGCGCCAATGGGTCTATCAATCCGGCCCACTGTGAGTTCACCGCCGGCAAATTGAAGCTGGGTGAGGTGGAACTGTTCATCATGTCGTTCAATCCGGGCGCTGATCAGGGCGCCGGCGTCCTCGTCCATGGCAATGGAAAGCCGGGTGTTGACCATCATCGTCGCAATCGGCCCACTTTCCATTAATCGCCCCGCTTCCATCAGGGCCAGATGATCGGCCACGCTGATCAGTTCTTCCAGATCATGGGTGACATAGATGATCGGGATCTCCGCCTCGGCATGCAGCCGTTCCAGGTAGGGGAGGATCTCCTTTTTGCGGCTGCGGTCAAGGGCTGCCATGGGTTCGTCCATCAGCAGCAGTTGCGGGCTGTTCAGCAGTGCCCGACCGATGGCGACCCGTTGCCGTTCACCGCCGGAAAGGTCAGCGCTGTTTCGCTTTAGCAACGGCTCCAGTCCCAATATGCCGGTGATATGCTGGGGCTCATTGTGGCGAATTTCGTTTGGGGTTCTGCGCCAGCCGTAGAGCAGATTGTCCTGTACATCCAGATGAGGAAACAGGGCAGTCTCCTGGAACACGTAGCCGACACCCCGCTGATGAGTGCCGAGAGAGATCCCTCGATCACTGTCGAACCATCTCTCCCCGTTGATAATGAAATAGCCGGTGACATCCGATTCCAGACCGGCAATACAACGCAGTACCGTGGTCTTGCCACATCCGGATACCCCAAACAGGGCGTTGACACCCGAAGCGGGCAAGCCGCCTTCCGCATCCAGCTGAAAACCTTGACGCCGCAGCTTGAAATGAAACTGGATATCGCCACTCATGTCCCATCACTCCGGGTGGTGCCGCGCCGCTCCAGTCGGTAGATCAACAGCAGGGTGACGAACGAGAAAACCAACAACCCCGCGGAGAGCAGGTGGGCCTGGGTATACTCCAGGGATTCGACGTGGTCGTAGATCGCGATGGAGAGCACCTGGGTCTCTCCTGGGATATTGCCGCCGATCATCAGCACCACGCCGAATTCTCCGACGGTGTGGGCGAAGCCCAGGGTGGTGGCGGTGATCAGTCCACGGCGGGAGAGCGGCAGTACCAGGCTGAAGAAGCGGTTGAGGGGCGAGGCACGCAGGGTGCTGGCGGCCTCCAGCAGCCGGCCATCGAGCTGACTGAAGGCATTTTGCATCGGTTGAACCACAAACGGCATGGAATAGAGCACCGAACCGATCACCAGCCCACTGAAAGAGAAGGCCAGGCTAGCGCCACTCAAGACTGACCAGGGCCCACCAATAATGCCCCCCGGCGCCAGCGCGATCAGCAGGTAGAAACCCAACACGGTGGGTGGTAACACCAGGGGCAGGGCCACCAGGGCCTCCACCCAGTGCTTCATACGGTTCTGGGTTCGGCTTAGCCACCAGGCCAGGGGTGTTCCCAGCAGCAGCAGAATGATGGTGCTGATCAGGGCAAGCCGCAGGGTGACCCAGAGTGCGCTGAGGTCTGCTTCGGTCAATTTTGCGGATCCTGGATGCTGTAGCCGTGCTCGACTATGATCTTCCCTGCTGCCGCTGAGCGCAGATACGCCAAGAACTGGTGGGCGGCAGGTTTATTTTCAGCCCGTTTCAGCAGCACGGCCTGTTGTCGGATGGGTTGAAAATAATCTTCCGGGATAAACCAGAGATAACCGTCCCGGTGTTGGCCTGTAACAAGCTGAGAGTAGGCGATAAAACCCAGATCGGCCGCCCCAGAGGCGACATATTGATAGGCCTGTCCCACATTTTCACCTCTTACCAGACGACCCTTAAGCCCCTCCCATAGCGACATTCTCCGCAGGACCTCACGCGCGGCGGCGCCATAGGGCGCCGTGATGGGATTGGCGATGGAGATGTGCCCGATCTCATTCGATTGCAGCAGGGTCTCTGCAGGCAGGGTCGAGTTGATCTTCGGTCCCCAGAGCACGAGCCTGCCTTGGGCATAGGTGAAGCGGCTGCCACTGACCGTGCGGTCCGCCTGTTCAAGCCGCTCAGGCCGGGCAGCATCGGCGGCCAGAAACAGATCAAAGGGGGCGCCATGGGTGATCTGCGCATAGAGCTTGCCGGTGGAGGCCGAACTGATACGCAACTGGTGACCGGTCTGGCTGGCAAACGCCGCGGCCAACAGACGCAGGGTAGGGGTAAAATTGCTCGCTACGGCCACATGCACCTGATCGGCTAATGTCAAAGTCGACAGGGTCAGCAGGCCGAGGGCGATAAGGGTTCTAGTCAACATCGGGGCTATTTCTCAGCCGTGAGGTAGCAGATCCAGCCAGCGTCCGCATCACCTTCCTCAACCGCCTCGAAGATACCGTCGGCTTCACCCGCTTCATCGAATCCCTGCCAGTAGACAGTGACCCTGCTGAAGCCGGCTTCAGCGAGCAGTTCACCTATCTCCGGCAAGGTCCAGAGGCGCCAGTCATAACTGAAGGCCTTCTCCAGCCGGGAGCCATCCGCAAAGTCAAAATGGATATGGCAGATCAGGTCGCCGCTGATGGGCTCATACTTCTCTTGCTCCCAGACATAGGTGAAGCTGCTGTCACCATCCTCGATCTCCCGCTCCTCCTCGATGTCACGAAAGGAGTCGTAGCCGCCATAGGCATCCAGAAACAGGATGCCATCCGCGGCAAGCTGTTGATGTACTCGACGAAAATAGCGTTT
>JBDLIF010000323.1:0-3732 GCA_039714955.1 Pseudomonadota bacterium
ACCAGCACATGCGACAGCCGGTCCTGGGGACGGCCAAACAGGGACAGGGCATAGCCCAGATAGAAGCCCATGGTCTTGCGCCCGCCGGCGATCGAGACATGCAGCTCGCCATGCTGATCGCCGGTCAGTTCCCGGACCTGTTCCACGATGTAGTCGGCCGCCAGCTCATTGTCCCGGAGGGTGCGAATATCCTCCAGCGGCAGGCCCTGATCGTCTCGCAGCGTCAGAATATCCTCGCTGGTGAATTGGATGGGCGGCAGCCGATAATCATCACAAATGCGCTGGAACCAGCCAGGATCTTCCGACAACAGGCTGAGCCGCGCCCGCTTGGCCCCTTCCGCCGTGGTGATCAGGCGAATTTGGGTGGGAATCCAATTGCGCTTGACCGCCAGGGCGTAGACGGTCTCTGTCACCACCTGCGGTGATAGACCGGTAACGCAAAGCAGAACCCTTCTTGAATCGTCGGCGGCTTTACTCATTCTCAATTCCTTGTGGCTGAATTTGATAACGACCAAGCCCAAACAGGGTGTTTTTCCCTGCCTGTATCCACTGCCCCAGCTGTAGTCCTGGCCAAAGTTGCCGCAATCCTTCACCGCTGACCGAAAATCCACCCACTACGCCACCCATCTGCATCTGTGTGTGCTGCCGGGAAGAGTGCCGGGTCCATTCCCGCCATTTTAAATTGGCATCCGTCAGGGACAGATCGGCGGTTGCATGGATCAGCTTTGGCACATCACAGGGTGGATAATCCGGATCATGCAGGCGTTGCAGGTTGGCGATGCGCCTGATCAAAGAGACCGTGAAACCCTGAATGTCAAAAGATGCTGGCGTCACCAGCCGGCCTTTTCGCTTACCGCGATAGGGGGTCAAAAGGTCTATCCGTGCCTGCTCCGGAATGGTCTGATCGTGGCTGGAGCGGAAATCGAAAGGCTCCGGCAGTTCCCTAACGTTCCTATCCACCGGGTAGAGTTTTTGCCACTGGGAGGCTTGGAAATCCAGCGCATCGACCCGACTCAGTTCGAAACGGGCATTTTCCCCGCCCAGCCCTCGCTGCCCGGCCCTCTGCCAGGCCTGGATCAGATAGGGTAAGTGTCGGTTGGCATGACCCACCAGGGTTGCCTCTGCGCTGAATTCCACGCCGGGTTCATAGCGGCGTTGCAGCTGATGGACATCCAGCACCAGGGGCTGGGGTGCATTATCTCCCTTGGCGAGGGTCAAGTGGGTTTCAAACAGGTAGCTGTAGACGCAGTGGTTACGCAGGAGACATTCACCGCAGCTTTTCAGCCGAGTAACGCAGACACTGCGTTTGAGTCCATGACCGAAAATTCCACGTATCGCGGAACCGGGAAATGGGGGAAGTTGAATGGGGTCTTGTGCGTGAAATCTAAAGCGGTATCGGGAAATTCGAAGCATCAATCCTCTGCCTTTCGTCCTGTTTGAATGTTAAGGATATGCCCAGCGTCCTTGGATGGAACATACCGCAGGCTTACGGTGGTTAATACCTCTTACCGGTCAGTCTGTTAACAAAGACACATATTTCATTTGCACGTTCGCGGGGTTTCAGGTTGGCGACTAAGCCCGTGTTATCTGATAAGGTTTCGCTAAGCTTATTGGTATATATTTGGCAAAGTTTCAGGGATTATGCAACGTATCCTTTTGTTGGTTATCTTCATCAGCCTGAGTGGCTGCGCTGGATTGGGCTATAGGGAAGGTGATGTGAAGGTCACCATCGCCTCCCTGCAGCCGTTGGAATCGACCCTGATGGAGCAGAGATATCTGGCCAGATTCCGGCTGCAGAACCGCTCCAACGATCTCTTGTCTGTTGAGGGTATGAGTTTCGATGTGGAGCTGAATGGTCAAGCGTTCGCGTCGGGGGTGAGCAATCAGTCGGTATCCGTAGGGGCCTTCGATGAGGCCGTTATCGAGGCCAGGCTCACGAGCACCCTCTTTGGCATTATTCGCCAGCTGCAGGCATTGGAAGGGTCGGAGGCTAAAGGTTTTCGCTATCGGCTCAGCGGGCGCCTCTATCTCGAGGGGGCCCTTTTCAATGTGCCTTTCAAGGAGTCTGGTGAGATCGATCTTAGGGCACCTGCCGCCCGGCAATAAGCTGTTTTTATAGACGCATACAATAACCATTGTTATGATGGTTGCAGTTGAGCGAAAACCCCTTATCCATTTACTCGGCATTGCCTTTCATTCAGTCATTCCATTAGGTACTTCATGTTTTTAAACGGCCTGTTTGATCTCCCCGTATGGGGCTATATCCTCCTTACCCTGGTGCTGACCCATCTGACGATCATCTCGGTAACGGTGTTCCTGCACCGCCATCAAGCGCATCGCGCCCTTGATCTGCACCCTGTCATCAGCCACTTCTTCCGCTTCTGGCTCTGGCTCACCACCGGCATGGTGACCCGGGAATGGGTGGCGATCCATCGCAAACACCATGCAAAATGTGAGACCGAGGAGGACCCCCACAGCCCGCAGATCAAGGGGTTGAGCAAGGTGTTGTGGCAGGGCGCCGAGCTCTACCGGCAGGAAGCGGCAAACCAGGAGACCCTGGAGCAGTATGGCCGTGGTACCCCCGATGACTGGCTCGAGCGTAACCTCTATGGAAAATACAACCTGTTGGGTATCTCCCTGCTGGTGCTGCTGCAGTTCGCCCTGTTCGGGCCCCTGGGTGTCACCATCTGGGCGATTCAGATGATCTGGATCCCCTTCTGGGCCGCCGGCGTCATCAATGGCGTGGGTCACTATTGGGGCTATAGAAATTTCGAGATTCCCAATACCGCGACCAATATCCTGCCTTGGGGCATCCTGATCGGCGGAGAGGAGCTGCATAACAATCATCATGCTTTTGGCAGCTCGGCGAAACTCTCCGTTCGCTGGTGGGAGTTCGATATCGGCTGGCTCTATATCAGACTGCTGGCCCTGTTCGGGCTGGCCCATGTCAACAAGCAGGCACCCAGACGCAATCTGGCGGCTGAGCGGCCTCAACTGGATCTGGAGGTGGTGAAGGCGCTGACCGTGAACCGCCTGCAGCTGATGTCGGATTACAGCCGCAAGGTACTGCGTCCAGTGTTTCGAGCCGAGACGCGTCATGTGGAAAAGAGCTGGCGCCGTCTCTATCGCTATACCCTGCGGCTGGCGCGGCGGGAGACGGTACTCCTGAGCGATGTCGAACGCACAAAATTGAGTGCGGTGCTGGAGCAGAGCTCAGTGCTCGATACCGTCTATCAATTCAAGCTGCGGCTGCATGAGATCTGGGAGCAGAAGGCGGCGAGTCATGGGATTCGGCTGGAGGCGCTGCGTCAGTGGTGTGCTCAGGCCGAGGCGACCAACATCAAGGCCCTGCAGGACTTTGTCCACATGGTGCACCGTTATCAGTTTGTCCCGAATCATTGAGTGAAATCTCACCCCCCGCCCCCCTCCTAGCCTCCCCCACGCGTGGGGGGAGGAATTAATTGCTGTCCGTCTGCCATGATGAGGTATTGAATCTCTTCGTTCTTTATTGGTGGATATGGAAAATCCCTCCCCCCTGCAAGGGGGGAGGTTAGGAGGGGGGTAATTCCTGACGGACCCTAATTGACGAAACGGCACTGACTGGCCCCAGTGCGGGTATCCATAATCCTAGATTCCTCAGTTGGATGGGGTAGAGTGTGCGTTTGTGGTGGTGCAGGTCAAGGCACAATGACGCGGAATAGTTATTCTATTCCAAGGAGTTGTAACGCAGAC
>JBDLIF010000324.1:0-3732 GCA_039714955.1 Pseudomonadota bacterium
CCACTGGCACGCCGTTGCGGTAGAGCACCCGATTGCCGGCATTGGCGGCCGACCCGCAGCAGGAAGCTTGCGATGGAGCGGGGCGAGCCCAACTGGCAGTCCAGGTCTACATCACCGATGTCGATGATGGTGTAGAACGCATCTGCTCCGATCAGACCCTCGCGCACCAAGGCATCGATGGTGGCGAGAAAGGCGGCGAGGGTTCTGCCGGAGCCGGTGGGCGCGGCGATCAGCGTGTGGCGCTGCTTTTAGCTACAGGCTCCGGGTCGAGCATCCTCAGATCAACGAAGTGATGTGGGCGATTAACCGGCTAGCCGAGGGATTTTTCGATCTTGCATGGCTTGATACTCGGCCTCGTAGAAAAAATGCGATTCACCAAAGGCGGGTTTGAGTTGATCCAGCCAGGTGGCTCGCTCATCATACTGGGCAAAGAATGGCCGCTGTACCCAATCTGGGTTGCGGGCCTGGATAAAGCGCAGCACGAAGACCCGCTCACCACCAATTTCGGCAACTCCCTGAATCTCCACCTTACCGGGGCCGGCACTCATGCTTGGGCCTCTTGCTGTACGGCCCAGGCCAGATACCCGCTGCATGGCTTGACGATAGACCTCCCAGGCCCTGACCAGTGGCACCTCAAAGTAGCGGCGAGCACCTGTATCGCGCTCCACGAACATATAGTACGGGATGATGCCAAGTTTCACCTGAGTCTCCCATAGTCTTGCCCAGTCATCCGCATTGTCATTGATATTGGCCAGTAACGGTCCTTGACTACGAATCTCGGCCCCGGTTGCCCGCAGACGGTTGATCGCTGCGTGAGCGATATCCGTACTCAGCTCTTTCCAATGGTTGTAGTGAGCCATAATGGCCAGATGTTTACCTGACAGGACCAGTCTATGCAGTAGATCGATCAGACCATGGGCATCCTCATCCGAAACAAAACGTTGGGGCCAGAAAGTCAAGGCCTTGGTGCCGATGCGTATGCTTTGGATATGCTCAAATTCAGGCTGCATGAGAGGCTCAAGGTAGGCCTTGAGATGCTTGGTTTTCATCACCATGGGGTCACCACCGGTGATCAGCAGATCCGTAACCTCTTTATGTTCCTGGAGATAGCGATGCAAGCGGTCTGCTTCCGTAGACGCCATACGCAGATCCTTATCTCCCACGAACTGGGGCCAGCGAAAACAGAAGCTACAATAACTGTGACACGTCTGTCCCTGACTGGGAAAGAACAGCACGGTTTCCCGGTACTTGTGTTGCAGTCCATTGAGGGGTTTGCCTGCATTGTCCAAAGGCAGGTTCATCTGCAGCTGTCCGGCTGGATGAGGATTCAGTTCCGCCCGGATCTCCCTGGCAATAGCTTGTAATCTCTGCTTATCCAGACCGGAGCGGTGTGCGGTCGCCATACGTTCGAAATGCGCTTCAGACAGCATGCCCCGCTGTGGAAAGGTAAGCTGATAAATGGCATCGTCAGGTACATTATCCCAGTCGATCAATTCGTTGATGACATATTCATTGACCCGAAAGGGCAGCACGGAGGCTACCACCTGCATCTCGAATCGCGTGGATTTCGGCAGTATTTGCAGTGGCGCAATGCGCTCGAGATCACGCTGGGTAAAGACTTTGAAGCGTTGCGGTTCATGATCAAAAGCTACCGAATGGATATCGAATCCTTTGAGAGCGGCAGATCGGGTCATGCATACCTCCAATGAGAGTTGCTGCACACAAACCAGGTGCAAAAGACGTGTAACTTTAACAGAAATGGTGTGTTCAAGTAAAAGTCAATAAAAAACAATTGGTTGCATTGCTTTGTTATAGAGAGCAGAGCAGGGTTTTCGAGTAATCAGCAACTGTATTGGCCGTGACATTAATCCTTGATGCATCCCTGTTATCCGTATGGGTCTGTGCTCTGTGGGCGGAAGCCTTTGCGGTGTACGACTAACTCGGGCTGGCGCTATTCGACTGGCCTGGTCTCAGCAGGAAGATGACTTCAGAATGGATTCAGTGTGGCGGTTTGCTCTAACTATGTGGTGGCGTTCAGGTTGGTAGCGCCCCAGTCTGCTTAAGTTCATTGATACGCCGTGGTACGGATTCGCTGTGTCCTTCGATGCCCTTGAACTGTTCGGCAAACAGTTTGCTTTGAGCGCTATCCACCTGGTTGAGTAACCGCCCGAAGATCACGTTGACCTCGCTCTGCTCCAGATTGTTGGTGATCTCGAGGGCCTCTTCGAGCGTCAGGCTATCGACCTTTCTTTCCAGCTCACGGAGCTTATTGAGAGAATCCCTGATATCGGGGTCTCGCACATCGGGAATGAACACGATCGAAGGCGTCAGTTCCACGGTATAGTAACAAACCAGCATGAGGCGACCATGTTCCATCTCCTCATCATGGAGTTCCATGAACAGGTCGCGGGCGGCAGGTTGGTCCTTGAAGCAGCTGGCCATACGCTCGTAGATACGGGCCACCCGAAACTCGAACAATGCTGAAAGCTTGTAGGCATTTCCGACAGCGCCTGGCATTGGGATGCCGTGCGAGGAGTATTTGTCTGTGAGTCTTTCGAGCAGGCTCTTGTTTTTATTGAACATCAGGCCCAAATACACATCCAGACCGAATAATCCGATAATCTTGCGCGGATGCCTGATGCAATAGTCACGGTCGATGATGGTTTCCATGGACTCAGCTTGCACTTGTTATTCTAACTGGTCAAATGCTATGTGCATTTTTTTCCAGCATAAATGACAAGCATCAATAACGCGTCCATTCGTGAACTGGGGTAAGTAAATCATACTGGTGCAACTCCATGCATTGAAGCGCCGGCGCTTAGCAGGCGCAATGGTGTTTTGTCGCCCTCTCCAGCTCCACGGCCCGTTGTGATCCAATCAGGATCCGCTTACCGTTATCCAATATCAGCTGTACTCCTCGATTACCCTGGACGTTATAGGCCCAGCCACTGGGACCATATTTGATTCCCCAGCCACCGTACTCGCTGAGCGGTTTGTAGCTGCGTGCCTGACAGGACTTGATGCGATGGAAAGGAATGATCTTACTGCGCAACGGATAGAAGCGCACATACAGGCCTTCCGGTCTTACTTCAGTGATGAGGCGTAGGGAATAGAACAGATAGATCATGCCGCCACCGAACAGGATGACCGCGCTGCTGACCAGGATCAGGGTAAGATCGGACACCGGCCGATCACCCCAGGGATTTCCGAACACAAGTTGCTGAATAACCCCGTATCCGAATACCCCGACCAGCACCAGCATCGAGAGGATGAGCATGATCCAGAGCCAGCGTTGGGTAAAGCGTTGGATTTCTTTAAATGTCATAGTGTGTTACATCAAACGCTGTTCCGGCACGGTAATAGGGTTTTCAGTGTTTGGATTTGGAGATACACAAGTAAAGCACATAATCGAGCGTTTATTCGGAGAATCAGTAGAGGTCAGACCATTAGTGACATTAACGAATATTCAAGCTGCAAGCTGGAGAATCGGTGATTCCATCTTCATTACCCCCTGCACACGGGTCGAGATACTCAGAGATCTCATCGGCTGTGAGGTATTCCTGAAACGGGAAAACCTGCAGATGGCCGGCTCCTTCAAGGAGCGGGGTTCACTTGGCTCTGGCTACACGTGGCATGTTTTGAGTTTAGTGCATAAATGGGTAACGTCCCCTTTATATTTCCTTTATCTTTCTATCCGTCTTCATGCGGATTAATTTTCTTTAGGTCTCGCCG
>JBDLIF010000325.1:0-3719 GCA_039714955.1 Pseudomonadota bacterium
TCGGTATCGCTCCATCCAGGGCAGTGCGAATGCGACCCAGAGCGGACGCCCATGGGCCTAAACCGGACCAGGTGTCAGGTGTTTTTACACCTAGCTGTTGTAGACGATAATTCTTCATCATTAGGATGAGAAGAAAAGTCTGACATATTAGAGACAGATTATCTCGGTTTCTTCTCACGTTTATCAACTGTGAAACGAGAGGAGATTGAAATGAAAAGCCGTATTGAAAGCCACGTGGATGGTAACGATGTCGCTGGGGAGCGGAGCCAGAGGAAAACAGAGCCGGCCAAGGGAAAGCGTTATTCGCCAGCGCAGCGCAAAGAGATACTGGAATATGCTCAAAAGCACAGCGTCAAAGCGGCGGCGGAGAAGTTGGGAGTGACCGAGACGAGTATCTACGACTGGCGCCGGGCCATCGAGCGGCGGGGCCAGCAGGCCGGTGAGGGTGAGAACGCCGATCGGCCGGGCGAGATCGTCATAGAAGACCCCAAGCAAGGGCGGGACCAGAAGATTCTTTCGATGTGGAGGCAGCATCCGGGATACGGCCCAAGCCAGATTCGCAACATGCTCAAGCGCGATGGGTTTAGTGTGTCGGTAGGCACGGTGCGCGATGTGATGGAATGCAACGGTTATCTGCCACCAAGCTTAAAGCGCAAGGAGCATGTCGGTCGTTATGAGGCGGCCCGGCCGCGCGAGCTCTACCATCTGGATTTCTACCATTTCCATGTCCACAAGCAGAAGCAGTGCGTGCTGTTTATCGAGGATGACTTCTCGCGCTTTATTGCCGGCTGGGCGGTGGTGGCGGTGGAAGCGGCCGATCCGGTCATCAGCTGTTTCGAGCAGGCGGTGCAACGCTATGGCCGCCCCGAGGGGGTGATGTCCGACCGGGGCACGGCGTTTCATAGCTGGCGGGGTCTGTCACGTTTCGAGGCCTTGCTGGAGGAGTACGAGATCAACTATTTCCTGGCCAAGGAAGCGGCGGTCAACGGCAAGGTCGAGGCACTCAATGCCAGCTTCCAGAAGGAGTGCATCGAGCAGGTCGAGTTCATGGACCTGACCGATGCCGCCCGTGGGATCGGACGCTGGGTGGAGCATTACAACCACCGCCGCACCCACCACGGCCTCGGGGGGCTGCTGGTGCCGGCGGATCGTTTCTACGGGATTGCCGAGCAGAGCCTGCGGCGTATCGAGCAGGGGCTGGGGGCGCAAACGGCAGAGTTGAGCAGCCCCGATGGTCGCGCCCTGGAGCTGTTCCGGGTACTCTCGCGAGGCGGCAGACCGGAGGTCTGGCTGATGGGTGAGAAGATTCTTGGCTAGCGGGGCTTGAGCGGCAGGGGGAGGATTGGCCACAATGATCACGCCAATGACACACCACAACCAACCCTCCGAACCTGCCGCCAATGACCCTACAAGAGCACTGCAAAAAAGACAAGCTGACGGTAATCGCCCTGTATGCCCTGTTATGTGACTGTGCCAGCGATGGGTCTATCGTGCTCGAAGGCAGCCTGAGTGAGATCTGCCACCGAGCCGAGGTCAACCGTACCCAGCTCTACGAGCGCAAGGCGCAGCTCCGGGCGGCCTTGGCCGAGGTCGAACTGGCGGGTCCGGGTCGTCCTACTCAGTCGGAATCGCTCCCATTGAGCACAGAGATCCCCGCGGGCTATGGCGTGCGTGAGCAGGTATTGCGCTATCGCCTGGACCACCCCGGGGCGGTGGTATCGCACCCTGGCGGGAGTACGAGCTACAGCGATGGCTTCAGGCGTTTCATCCTGGATCTGTCGGACACCTGGGAAGGCGATCTGGCCTCCTTCTGCCAGTGGACCGAGATCCCGTATCAGACCCTGATGAGCTGGCAGCGACGCGACCGCACTCAACCCTATACGCCGCCGCCGGCACGGGCCGTGCCTGCACTATCGTGCTCGGCCACTGAAGAGTGCCGAACCCTTGTGCAAGACTATGCCTGCTGGGAAGGGAGCCTGAGGGACTTTCTGAGTGACGAGGCCAAACGCCTGCGGCTCGCGCCCGCTGCGATCCGTCGTGTATTGACCATCACCGGGATGATCTCAAGCAAACCCCACAAAGCGCCCCGCTACCGGGGCAGCACCGAGCGGCAGACACCTGGCACCATCCTGGTCACGGACGGCAAAACGATAGAGGTGGTCTCCAGCGCCAGCGGTGAGATCAGTCACTACAACTGGCAAGCGATGGTGGATCAGGCCACGGCCTGCCACACGGCGGTTGTCATCACCGACAACGAATGCGCACAGGGTGTTCTGCAAGCCTTCGAGCAGAGCTGCGACTTTCTGGGCTATATCCCCCAGGCATTGATCCACGACAACAAGCCCATCCACCAGGAAGCGGCACTCAAGGCGGCCATCGAGCCGGGCACACGCATGATACCCGCCACGCCAGGGCGTCCTGAGAACAAAGCGGTTATTGAGGGGGAGTTCGGCAACTATGAACAAGCGGTCGGGGCACTCCATCTGGACGACAGCTCTCTGGAGAACCTCAAACGCGGTGCCGTTAGTGAGGCAGTTCGGGCCTATTGCGCCGGCATCAACCAGGCGGGTCGTGCCGAGTTTGAGGGCAGGAGCCGCCAGCAGGTATTACGTAAGGCCTGTCCCGATCCACGCGCAGACCGGGCGTTCATCGAGCACCTCCATGCCGAACATACCCGTCAAGGTCGTAGCACGCATCTACCGAGCCAAGCGCTGGCCCGCCAGATCCTCGACGCAGGTTTTTCCCGATTTGAGCTCGAAGCGAGCGATCCGCAAGGCACACTTCGGACATGGCTCAGTGGCCGTTACACGCCGGCCGCGATCCGCCAGGGTCTGGCGCTGTTCGCCACCGAGCGGGACAAGGGGCGCTTGCGAGGAAAAACCGCCCACCGCTACCTGGTCAAGTTGATTCAAAGCGGCCAGGAAGAACTTGACCTGCGCGCCCAGGAGCACTGGCTACGGGAGTTTGCCGAGATCGAGCGCATCGCCTGGATCCAGGAACTGGAGCATGACTACGCCCTCCTGGAGACCGAGTGTGACAATGCCTCCACCCTGGAGCATGATCTGGCTTTGCGCCTCAGCGAGAAGGCCGTGTTCGACGGACTGCCCCTGGCACGTGCCTTCTGGGAAGAGAAACTCAGGACCTTACTGGAGCAGCAATGCCAGCGCTTCGAGGCGGTGCGCCGTCACATCCGGCGTCTCTTCGATGCGCAATGGAATGATCGATTCCATCTCATCACGCTTCTCGTTGGGTGGGAGAACCAGCTCGTTCAATGAGTGATGAGAGTAGATGACGCCGTGACATGCAAGCCACGGCAGGCAGAAGAGACAAACTGCACCGACAAGGTGTTTTACTGAAAGACTCAAACAACGAAGCAGGTTTGAGTCTCTGAATACCAGGTTTTTCAGACTGATTAAATCTGAGAGACCTGTAATTTGACCCCATTTGGCTACCAGATGGAGTCAAACAACCCGAGGAGTGACTGAGAGTTTGCTGAATCTTTAAGTGTCAGTATTTTTCTTATGAAAGTGTTTGACAAGGACAGATACTTTAGCCTTTGCAGCGATAAAATTCGCGAGAGTTTTTCAACAAAATTGGCCATTATCGGTCATTCCATATTTTAACTAGTTGAATATTATGTTCTATTTGGCTAATTTACCAATCGCCCCAAATGATCTAGACTTAGTCTAAGACGACCTACCCATCATTCAAGGAGGACT
>JBDLIF010000326.1:0-3711 GCA_039714955.1 Pseudomonadota bacterium
ATATCTAAAAACCATGCTATTTGGCGCCGTTCTGGTCTTCACGCTGGGGCTGTTGGGTTGCCGAACGGCACCTGTCTACAATGTTGAGCAATCGCCCATCGATGTCAGCGCGAAGGCAAGCCTTGAGGATGTCAAGAAGAGCATCATGCAGTCGGGCGTCGGTCTGGGTTGGCAAATGAAGGAGACCGAGCCGGGCCTCATCACCGGTACTCTCTATCTTCGCGACCATATGGCCCAGGTCGATATCCCATACTCCAAGACCAACTACAGCATCAACTACAAAGACAGCGCAGCATTGAAATATGATGGTTCCAGCATTCACAAACAATACAATACCTGGGTGCAGAATCTCGATCGCGCCATTCAGGCCAGCTTGTCAATCCTGTAAACGCCTACTCTAAGCCTTTGCGGGGGCGATCGCCCCCGCCGGAATCTCATCGGACTCAGCCCCATGCCTATCGTCCCTGACCACCAGGAGATCGACTGGGACGCCCTCTTCACCCTCCTTCTCACCCTACTGGTTATCGGGTTGGGTATTGGTCTGCCAATGCTCATTAGCTACCTCCATGCCTTGCGTACCGCAAGCGCGAGCATCTGCGACACCAGACATGGCTCCAGCCTGCTGGTATTCGGTAAACGCCTGCGCCGTGGCGTGGTTGATTCCGATTACCGCGGGCGCCTGGACAAGACACTCGAACTGATGGCACAAGACCCAAAGAGAACCGTCATTCTGCTCGGCGGTTCCCCCCGGAGTGAGCATCTGAGCGAGGCAATGGCGGGACTCAGCTATCTCAAGGCGAAAGGCATTGAACATGGTGGCACCATCCAGCTCGAGGAGCGTTCCCGCAATACCCTGGAAAACCTGCGGCAGGCACGGCAGATGCTGCAGTCGACAAATTCCGGTCCCACTGTTTTGATCACCAATCGCTACCATCTTGCCCGCAGCCGGATGATCGCCAACAGTCTGGGCCTGAAACATATTCTCTGTCCAGCCGAAGCGCGGTTTGTTCTTACACCAGCGGTAGTGGGAAGATTGGCCTTTGAGGCCTTTTACATCCTCTGGTTTACCACCGGGAAGAGCTGGGCGAGGATGATAGGCAGTGAGCGCATGCTCAAGCGGGTGACTTGAACTTATGGGCTCAAGTTTCGGAGTTCAGTTACTCCCATGAGATATCAAGCGGAGAGGGGGATAGCGTTTTGAGACACGCGGTTAATACTGTCCCTGTACGCTCGACCGCGGCCTTCCATGGCCGCAGACGCTCTCAAAACGCTATCTCCCTCTCCGCTCCCCGTTTGAACACCGAAACTTGAGCTATGAGGAATTTCCCATGCATCGGTTAGCCAGCCTTATTGTTATTAGCTTACCCGCAATAGTCTGGACAAACAGTGTCAGCGCTAAGCAATCTCAACCCGGTATTGCTGATAAACCGGACTCCAGCTGGCACCTGCTCGGTGGTTTTGGCAGCTCCCATCCGGGCTGGGGAGGCACCAAAGAGCGGGTTGAAACCGTCGATCTGATCTTGCGCCATGAGCGGCCCCAGCCAGTCATCCGTGGTCAAGGCTGGTACCGTAACCGTCGCTCCATATTCATCGAAGCCGCCCTGCACCACCTCCAATCACCGGATGAGCCCCCCATGTTCGGCCTCTATTTCCAGTCCTGCTGGACCTTTAGGACGGATCAGGCGATACAGCCCTATCTATTCGTCGGTGGCGGACCCGTCTATACCCGGGCAGAAATCCCCGGCACCAGTTCAGCGATCAAGGGCTCATACCAGGCCGGCGTGGGTGTTCGCCTTGAAATTGGTGGTAACGAGTTCAGCCTGGATTACCGGTTTCACCACCTCTCCAACGGCGGCATTAAAGAACCGAACGACCCGCTCAACTCCGATAAGCTTCTGTTCGGCATGAAGCTCGATTTATAGTTAACAAGAATCGAGAAACACCGCCAATTAACCACGAAGGATATCGTGAGTATTCAGCACATTTATTAAGCGGCAATAACAAACTGGTTTCAGGTTTATCTTAAAGAAGTGTCTGCGGCATGGATGCTGCAGTCAAGCCTACAAGGACGTATCCACGGCGTCATCTTTAAGAAAAACCTGAAAACATTACCAAACTTGCGATAAAACCGAATGGCATGCAGGTTTCTTCAGGCCAGCACCTTACAGGCATTGGCAATCGTATCCACCGCCCGCTCACTCTGGCTGACGAATGGATTGCTCTGATCCCAGACATAGCCGGCCAATACGGAACAGATCTGGTCCTGAAAGATCTCCTCCTTCATGGGGCTGAAGAATATCGTGGGCAGACGATTGTCGTACCAGGCGTTGACGAAGGTGCGGAAGGTGTTCACCCCCATCATCAGATGATCGGCATACTCTTTCTCCCAATCCGGTTTCTCACCATTGAGTTCCCGAATCAGTGTCTTGGCGGCCCGATTGGCGGACTCCATGGCCAGGGTGACACCGGACGAGAAGACCGGATCGAGAAACTCCGTGGCATTCCCCATCAGGGCGAAGCCGGGCCCATGCAGGCGTTTGGCGGAGATGGAATAGCCACGAATGGTTCTTACCGGAAAGGTAAACTCCACCCCTGACAATCTCTCTCTGGCGTTGGGACTGTCGTTCAGGATTGCGCGAAGTTTTTCGTCCGGTTCCTCTGGGTAGCGGGCCAGAAAGTCGGGTTTGGCGACAATGCCGACGGAGGTCTTTCCATTGGAGAAGGGAATGATCCACATCCAGGCATTGTCCCTATCGTTCATCATACAGATCCAGATACGTCCCTCTTCCTCTCCTACAGGTCGCCTGTCTCCCGTCACATGGGTAAAGAAGGACTCACGTAGCGGCAGGCTTGAGGCCTCATCCAAATCCAGCAGGCGGGGCAGCACCCGACCATAACCACTGCCATCCAGGATAAAACGGGCGGAGATCTTGAGATTACCGCCAGCCGGCCCTGCAACAGAGGTCACGGAATGTCCCTGTTCGTCGAAATCAACCTGGGTCACTCCATACTCCCAGAGAATCGGGATACCCCTCGCCTCGACCGCATCCGCCAGGGCCATATCAAAGCGATCCCGGGGGACCTGATAGGTGTAGCTCCAGCCGTTGGTGAACTGTTGGGAAAACTTGAAGGTGCAGGTCTCGTCACCCCGCTTGAAAACGGCACCATCCTTGACCATAAACCCCTGCTCCCGCACCACATCCAGCAGATCCGCCTCCCGCAGCAGATCCATACAGCGGGGCAACAGGCTCTCGCCAATAACAAATCGGGGGAATTTCTGCTTCTCTACGATCAGCACATCAAAACCCGCCTGTTGGAGCAGGGCTGCCGCCGTCGCCCCGGCAGGGCCCGCGCCAATAATCAGTACATCTGTTTTTCTATTCAACATCTCGTACCCGGCGTTTATATGTCATTAAAAAATGATCGATTGGCTCTAGTGCTCCGTCAAGGTTGTATTGACGGAGTACTAGTTCACCCAGGCCCTGGCATTCCTGAACAACCTCAGCCAGGGGGCGTCCTCTTCCCAGCCATCCGGATGCCAGGAGTGCTGCACGCTACGAATCACCCGCTCCGGGTGCGGCATCATGACCGTGACCCGGCCATCGGCGGTGGTCAGGCCGGTGATCCCGTCCGGTGAACCGTTGGGGTTGGCGGGATAGCTGACTGCCAGCTCGCCATTGTTTTCCAGATAACGGATGGCCATCAGCTCCC
>JBDLIF010000327.1:0-3704 GCA_039714955.1 Pseudomonadota bacterium
TTCCGAGTAAGCTACCTGACCATCCAGCGGCTCCAACTCGGTGATCACCCGGAAATCGCTCTTGGTGTAGAAGCCGTCGTCGTCGAAGGCCTCCTCATCCGCCTCTTCCGGTGGCCAGGCCAGGGTGATGTCGAAACCCTTGATTACCGGAATAAGGCTTTGGATCTGCTCATCGCTCAGCAGTGTGCTGCCCTTGAGCCCCCAACCTGGCATAGCGGTGCCGGTCAGGCCGTATTTGATGGTATTGAACAGGTCTTCATCCCTCGGCAACTGGGTGCCCGGGGAGGTCTTGTATTTGAACAGTGCCAGGCTGAAGTCCCGGGGTTTGGGGTACATCAGCTCAGCGGCCACGCCATCGCCTGCTCCCTGCTCACCGTGGCAGACCTCGCAGCGCAGCATGTACAGATCCTTGCCCATCATATTCCTACGTTTGGCCAACACGGCATCCTTCATGCCGGTAACGGTCTTGGAGACCTCCGTGTTCCAGATGCGTGGCACCTGACCGTTGTAGTCGAAGATAAAGTTGATGACGTTCCAGATGTCGTCCTCAGCGAGCATCTCATGCCAGACCGGCATGGCCGAGTTCCAGGGGGTACCCTCCCTGGGCAGCCCCGGGCCTCCGGTGGCGATGCGCCAGAAGAGAAATGCCTCCTGCAGCTGGGGGATGATGGTGGGGTCCTGAAAGTTGATCGGTTGGGGATTGAGCCCCTGGCCATAGTGACCCTGGCCATCCAGCAGATCGCCGTGGCAGTAGAAGCAGTTCTGGTAGTAGATATCGCGCCCCGCTATCACCGATTCCTGATAGCGCTCCCAGCCCGCCTCCTGGTCCTGGGCCAGGGTATCGAGGATCTCCTGACGGATGGGGTTTTCCAGGGTCGCCAGGTCGTAGCTCTTGTTGAACACCTTGAGCGTCGCGGGTGGCGCAGGATGCACCTGGCGTGACTCCACCGGTGCCTCGTTGCTCGGCTTGACGATATTGTAGCTGGTGTATCCGATGATTAAGGGGATGGCGATCAGCAACGCCCAGCGAATGATGGCTTTATTGTCGTCTCGCAGGGTCGAGAGGATCGGCGCCTTGAACTCGGCCCACTTCTCGTCATCGAAGGCAAAATAGAGCAGGATGCCGATGATCGTGATGATCATGAACTGCACCAGCAGGGTCTTCGGCATTACGGGAGGAAAGAGCGCGTATTCGCCCCACGGCAGATGGTTATTGAAAACCAGGTAGGCCGCAACGGTAACCAACACCGCTTGCCAGAAGGCGGGGATCTTAAAACCTTTCATCACTTCTTCTCCGCCAGGAAACTCACGATCATCTCCAGCTCTTTCACCGTCATCTTCTCGGCGAAGTCGGTGGGCATGGCTGCGGGGAAGCCCGCTGCCAGCACCGCGTTGGGATCGAGTATGCTCTGGCGGATCTCATCGACAGCCAGACGGGCGCCCACATCCACCAGACCGGGGCCGACCAGGGTATCGGCGCTGTCCATCGAATGGCAGGCGCTACAGGCGTATTTGCCCAGCGCCTCCTCCGCGGTCGCCGCGGGCGCAGGAGCAGCGCCTGCTGTGGCGCCTGGATCGGCTGCGGCAACTTCCGCCGCGGCCTCCGGCGAAGGCAGGGCCACGGTTACTTCATTGCCATCCTTTGCCTGCAGATAGGCAATAATGGCATCCATCTCCATGGCGGATAGCTGAATCGGCGCCTTGTCGACCGCCGGCATGGGGGACTCGCTGTCGTTGGAGCCCTTCTTGCCCCAGGTTGCCACCACATATTTGCTGGGGGCCACCATCGATTCCAGGATATAGGCCGCGGCATCCTTCGCCTCACCCTGATAACGCTCGTCCGCCAACCGCTCAGTCGAGGTGGCGACCATATCCATGCCCTGGATATCGGGTGCGCGACCCAGCGGCGCCGGTTTGTGACAAAGGGTGCAGGTCCCCTTGTTGTTGAACAGCTCCTCACCCAGGACGACAAAATCATCCAGGGTCATCGAACTCAGGTCGACCTCTACCTCGACCGGCGCTTCACCCTCGAACTGCGGCAGCAGGTAGGTCACCAGCGTGAATACCAGGGTCAGACCCAGACTGAAACCAAGGATCTTGAGCAGCACATTACCCCCGGACTTTTTGGCTGGCCGGGTCATGCCGCACCCCCTTCAGCCTCTGCCGCTGGCTTGGGCTGATGGGTGCCGCTGAGGTTGGCCACCCAGAACATGAACAGCACACAGAGCAGGAACAGCACCGTGACGAGGGTGATCATATTACCGGCATAAGCGATGGTGGGGATGAAGTTATCCGGCGAGTTGTCTTTCATCACCGTATAGACATGCCAGTGGGTCTTCACCGAGGAGCGCACATAACCCATCAAGCCCATCAGCCAGGTAAAGGCGATAGGCAGGGCGAACAGCGCATACTGAGCACGATCGGGAATCCTGCCCCAATGGGATGGCAGGGTCTTGGCGTTCCTGAACATCAGGCTGTCGATGACGATACCCGCAACGATCACCAGCAGGGTGGAAGCGACCTGCATCACCGAAGAACCCACCTTGTAGACCGTGTTGGTGAAGTAGCCGTAGTAGACCCCGGCAAAGATGATATTCGCCACCGCCACCAGATAGATGGCTATCATCAGCGCATTACCGACGGGCGCCCAGGAGACCGTCGCCACCTTGTCGGAGCGGCGGTAGAGCTGAAAGGAGAGAAAGGTGACGATCAGCATCAGGTTCACCGCGATATTCTTCGCCGGCATGATACCCAGCGGCCCCAGTCGATGGTGATGACTGCCGCCCAACGCAGCGATCTCTGACGCAGAGAGCATCAGGGAGTGGGGCGTCACCCAGATCAGGAAACAGATCACCAGCACAAAGGCGATATACTTGATCATCCATTTGTAGCGATCGGAACCCTCGCAACGCGACATACCCGACCAGAGGTAGAAGTTACCCGCCAGCAGGATCGTACCGATCAGCACCGCCTGTACGATGAACAACCAGGCCAGGATACCGCCCATGGCGGTGATGCCCATCTGCTGTGAATAGGCGTAGATCTCGGCCATCAGCCAATAGCCCGCGAACGGCAAGGGCAGGAAGGCGAGGATGGCGATGAAGTTGGAGGTATAGCCCATCCAGTCATAGTGGGCGCGTTTTGCGGGATCATTGGTACTGAGGAATTTGAACGCCGCATAGGCGCCGACCACGGCGCCGCCAAACGCAATATTGGCAATAAAGCGATGCAGGTTGATCGGGTTCCACAAGGGCCCCTTCATCACCTCCCAGATATTCCCCACCACCGCGCCGACCTCATTGACACCGGAGGGCGCCATCATGAAGGTGGCCCAGGAGTTGGAGATCACCATGATGGTCATGCCGGCGCCGTTGAGCAGCAGACCCAGGGTGAGATGCAGCCATTTCAGATTGCCGTAACGGAAGGCATTCCAACCGTAGTAGTAGGTGTAGAGGAAAAAGCTCTCGAGAAAGAACAGCGCCGCATAGACCAGCCACTGGGCGCCAAACACATGCATCATGTAGCCCATGAGGTCGGGATAGAGCAGAAACAGCGCCAGCGCCAGGGAACCGCCAAAGATCGCGGTGATGGAGAAGCCGGTGAGACTGATCTTCATGAACTCATGGGCCATGTCGTCGTAACGTTCATCGCCGGTGAACACACCTACCAGTTCAATGGTCAGGACAAACAGCGGCACCGCCAGC
>JBDLIF010000328.1:0-3689 GCA_039714955.1 Pseudomonadota bacterium
TACCAGACAGGCGTAGGTAAGTGAGAAGTTGCTTCTTGTGGGCTTTTGTTACACGGTCGACAGATTTCAACTCCAAAATAACCTTATCGTCGACGATTAAGACAGTATTGTCTCATAGACTGTATCCAGCAGACCTGGGCCGAGTCGCATATGCACTTTTACGGCACAGTCGACGACAATACCTCCGATTTCATTCTCATTCATCTCTTCTTCTCCGTGTCTCCGTGTGAGAACGTTTTTTCTTACCGAGATAGGGGTAACGATATGGCGCTAGCCCCGGCCGATGGCGTAATAGGTAAAACCGGCCCCACTGAGATGGGCGGGATCATAGATGTTGCGCCCGTCGAAGATGACCGGCTGTTTCAGGGTCTGCTTGACATGCTCGAGATCCGGACTGCGGAAGAGCTGCCACTCGGTCACCACCACCAGCGCATCCGCCCCCCGCAGGGCGTCATGCTGATTCTCGCAATAGAGCAGGTCGTCGCGCTCCCCATAGATGCGCCGGCACTCCTGCATGGCCTCCGGGTCATAGGCCTGCACCTGGGCCCCGGCCGCCCACAGGGCCTCCATCAGCACCCGGCTGGGGGCCTCGCGCATGTCGTCGGTGTTGGGCTTGAAGGCCAGTCCCCAGAGGGCGAAGCTCCTGCCCCGCAGATCACCCTGGTAGTGGCTGTCGATCTTCCGGTAGAGGACCTGTTTCTGCTGGGCATTCACCGCTTCGACCGCGTTCAGCAGCTCGGCCTGGTAACCGACCTCATGGGCGGTGCGCTCCAGGGCGCTGACATCCTTGGGAAAACAGGAGCCGCCATAGCCGCAACCGGGATAGATGAAGGCGTAGCCGATGCGGCTGTCCGAACCTATACCGTGGCGCACCTGCTCGATGTCCGCCCCCAGCAGCTCGGCCAGATTGGACAGCTCGTTCATGAAGCTGATCTTGGTGGCCAGCATGGCATTGGCCGCGTACTTGGTCAGCTCCGCGGAGCGGATATCCATGGCGATCAGCCGGTCGCGATTGCGATTGAAGGGGGCATAGAGCGCCCGCAGCAGCTCGGTGGTGCGCGGGTTGTCGGTGCCGATCACGATGCGGTCCGGTTTCATGAAATCATCCAGCGCAGCGCCCTCCTTGAGGAACTCCGGATTGGAGACCACATCGAACTCAAGCTGCTTGCCCTGCTGCCGCAGGGTGATCTCGAGCCTCTCCCGCACCCGGTCCGCCGTGCCCACCGGCACGGTCGACTTGTCCACCACGATGCGATACCCATCCATGTGCTCGGCGATGGTTTCAGCCACCGCCAGCACATACTGCAGATCGGCGGAGCCATCCTCGTCCGGCGGGGTGCCTACGGCGATGAACTGAAACAGACCGTGTTTGACCGCCTCATCCGCATCGGTGGTGAAACGCAACCTGCCCTCTTTGGCGTTGCGCTCCACCATCTGATCCAGCCCGGGCTCGTAGATCGGGATCTGGCCCTGGTTCAACATATCGATCTTGCGGTTGTCCACATCCATGCAGATGACATCGTTGCCGACTTCCGCAAGGCAGGCGCCTGTTACCAGGCCCACATAGCCGGAGCCAAAGACTGTGACTTTCATTTACCTTCCTATGACAAGGTGGACTGAGCTGGCTCAATATCCGTTCAGGTAGAGAGCAACCCACTCCCCGAAGAGAGCGGGTCCCGCGCATATACTAACGCAAACGTTGGATAGCCAACATGCTCCTGCGTGGGACGCCGTGAATACTTCCCTGTAGGCTTGACGGTAGCATCCTTGCTACCGACACCCACGGAGAATCATGTCGACTATCCTATGAACTATTTAGTAACTCAAGTTTCGGAGTTCAGGTACTCCAATGAGATATCAAGCGGAGAGGGAGATAGCGTTTTGAGAGCGTCTGCGGCCATGGCAAGGATTGTTTCGACAACTGCTCCTGCGTTGTTCTACCTTCCCACTTCCTTGTGGGTCGCCATTCAATCCGATTGCATTTCCTCCCTCCCTGGAGGTCAGAAGCCGCAGTCGAGCGTACAGGGATTGTATTAACAGCGTGTCTCAAAACGCTATCTCCCTCTCCGCTCCCCGTTTGAACTCCGAAACATGAGTATTAACACGGCCATCAAATATATCCATTTTTCACGACGATATGCCTGCACTCATTCGTCGCTGCCCGTGGTAAAATCTACCTCTCATTCACCATAGGCCATTCGCATCATGTCAGACAATGAAGATTTCGCATCGCTGTTCAGCGAGTTCGAAAAGAAGCAGACAAAAACCCACCAACGAGAACCCAAGATTGGTGACAAGGTCAGGGGCAAGGTCATATCCATCCAAAGCGATAATGTCTTCATCGATCTTGGATCAAAAACCGAAGGCATTGTGGAGATTGGGGAGTTGACCAGCGAAGACGGCAGCCTGAGCGTGGGCATAGGTGACTCGATCGAGATCGTTGTCAGCGGGAAGGACGAAAATACCGGCACCCTGTTGCTCGGTGCACAACATGCACGCCGCATGCACGGGAGCGAAGGACTTCGGCAGGCCTTCGAGGAGCAACTGCCAGTGGAGGGACATGTTACCGGAACCACCAAGGGTGGTCTGGAGGTGGAAATGTCTGGGGTGCGCGCCTTCTGTCCCGCCTCGCAGATCGATATCAGCTATGTGGATGACCTGGAGCACTATGTTGGAGAACGGCTGGCCTTCCGCATCACCAAGTACGAAGGTGGCCGACATACCAATCTGGTCGTTTCACGCCGTGCCCTGCTGGAAGAGGAGCAGCGCACCCTTGCCGCGGAGACCCGCTCTCACCTGGAGGTTGGAGCCGTTATGCAAGGCAAGGTCAGCTCGCTCAAGGAGTTCGGTGCCTTCATCGATCTGGGCGGTATCGAGGGGATGGTACATATCAGCGAACTTGCCTTTGGCCGGGTTGAACATCCGCAGGATATCTTGAGCGTCGGCCAGCAGGTAGAGGTATCCGTCCTGAGTATCGAAAAGACGGACAACCCCAGACACCCGGAGAGGATCGCCCTGTCGATCCGTGCCCTGGAAAAGGATCCCTGGCAGGATGTGCCGATACAATTCCCGGTGGGCAGCCTGGTGACAGGGACCGTCAGCCGGGTTCAGCCCTTCGGTGCCTTCATCGAGCTTATGCCCGGTGTCGACGGTCTGGTACATATCAGCGAGATGGGTGCCGGTCGCCGCATCAATCATCCTCAGGAGGTGGTCAGCGTTGGTGATAAGGTCGAGGCGACCGTACTCAGCGTGGATATGGAAAAGCAGCGCATCGGGCTCTCCTTGAACAGCGAACGGCGAAACGAGGAGAGTGTAAAACCGAACCTTGTGGAAGATTATGCAAAGCCCAAACAGGGTTTCGGCACCCTGGGCGATCTGCTGAAAGAGAGTATGAAAAAGCAAAAAAAGTCGTAACTATTCAGATTCATCACAAGCTCGTCATTGCTTTCAGGTGTTTCTCAAAGAAGTCGCCGTGAATACCTCCTTGTAGGCTTGACTGCAGCCTCCATGCTGCAGACACTTCTTTAAGAAACACCTGAAATCAGTCTGTTATTGCTGCTCAATTATACGTGCTGAATAGTTACAAAAAATCCTGATTACCCCTGAAACTCAGCCACTTTTCGCAGCCGTGCGTGGTGCTAATCACATGATTGCGAAGGTGTATCTGGGGTGTGGTTGTAGGACCGTCT
>JBDLIF010000329.1:0-3685 GCA_039714955.1 Pseudomonadota bacterium
CCGGTCTTCGGCCATGATCGCGTAAAACACTCAACCCTCCTCCGGTTCCGCTAGGGTCTCCTGGTCTTGGATATGCCGTGCCAGGTAGAAGGCCTGCAGGACGATGAAGACCATGGTCAGCCCCATCATGCCAAACAGTTTGAAATTGACCCAGCTTGCTTCGAGGGCATGTGCTCTGTTGCAGAGCTCCAGTTCGTTGCCCTGAAACAGGCTGCCGCAGTTGTCGAAATCGATCTGCGCCAGGCCGGTCAGCTGTACCAGAGACTGCTCGGCAACGAAGAAGTCGTTTGCCACATAGAGATTGAGGAAGCCCAGTGCGATGAAAAAGATTCCCCAGGTACCGTTGAGCTTGCGCCAGATCTCGGGGGGTACCGTGATGCTGCCACTCATCATCCGCTCCACCAGGGGTTTTTCACCGATATACTGGCTGGCGATGAATACCACGCCGAACAGCCAGTTGATCACTGAGGGTTTCCACATGATGAAGGTGCGGTCCTGCAACAGGATGGTGAGACCGCCAAACACCACCAGGATACCCAGGGTGATCAGATGCATCTTCTCCACATGGCGCTTTTTCAGCCAGCCATAACCGACCTGAACGAATGAGGCGGCAATCGCCACCGCCGTGGCGGCATAGATTCCATAGAATTTGTAGGCGACAAAGAACAGGATGACGGGAAAGAAGTCAGCAAGAAATTTCATATTTGTGCGGTGATTAAATGGTCACAACAATCCTTCAATGCAGCGTATGTTCCACGCTCCACAGGTTATAGTATCTTTCCACAACCTGTCTGACCGGTTGTGGATAGTCCAGCGCCACCATCTGCTCCATGCCCTGGCGAAAGAACTGGGCGGCCTCCTCCGGCAGATGCACCAGCAGATTTTCATAGGCCGCTTCAATCACTTCCGGGCGATGGCTGCGGGTGGCAATGATCGCCCGGTTGAGCAGCAGAATGCGCCAGGGACGCCCGGGATTGGACTTCTCCAGGTCTTTCCGCAGCAGCGGCGTCAAGGCATGCTGTATCTCGCCGGTTAATTCATAGAGCCTTTCGAGCTCAAGAGGTTCCCTGATCGTGTTGGCCTGTTTGGCAAGGGCATTGACGATGGGTTCGAGTGTGCTCAGTTCACCACCCTGGCGCGCGATCCAGATCGCCAGGGGTAGACTCAGGGCTTCGAGATCGTGACTCAGCGCCTCCTGCCGGAGTTCGCCAGCCAGGGAGGAGAGGTCCGCCAGCAGGTTAAACCCATAGTCGCCCAGCTCATGGATGTCGTGGCTGGTGTGCTGCTGAGACTCAGCGGTGGAGTGAGCGGGAGAGGAATCTGGTGTTTCCAGCAATTCGAGGAGTTGCAGGACCTTCCGCATGGCTTCAGCCAGGAGGGCTGGAGACTGGGAAGGGTCCTGCCATGAGGATGGGCTAGCCGTATCCGCTTCCAGCAGTTGAGTGGTGAGTTCCTGAAACCTGTCAGCGATGGATTTGAGGTTTGCGGGGTTTAGTAACATGGCGCGATTGTAACAGGCAGTCGGTTGAGCGTCTTGTCATGCAATGGCGTGAAAGCGAGACAGGATCGAAACCTCTTTACAGCTCTTTGCATTTCAGGGCTTTGAATAAGGTACAATCCGCCACCATGTTTTGCACATACGACCTGCACAATCACTCAACCGCCTCTGACGGTACCCTAAGCCCGGCCAGTCTGGTGGAGACGGCCGCCCTGGCGGGGGTTCGGGTGATGGCATTGACCGACCACGACAGTACCGAGGGTGTGGCGGAGGCGGATCTGGCCGCGGCAAGGATGGGTATCAGCCTGATTCCCGGGGCGGAGATCTCGGTAACCTGGAACAAACTGACCGTACATATTCTGGGTCTGAACCTGGATATCCATAGTGACCGGCTGCAACAGGGCCTGGCCGGCCTGCGCTCGTTCCGTGACCAGCGGGCGGTTGAAATGGGGCGGCGGCTGGAAAAATCCGGCATCCCGGACGCCTTCGAGGGGGCGTGCGCCTTCTCCAACGGGC
Organism: Pseudomonadota bacterium; assembly: GCA_039714955.1. Classification (GTDB taxonomy): domain Bacteria; phylum Pseudomonadota; class Gammaproteobacteria; order Chromatiales; family Chromatiaceae; genus JASJBU01. The sequence continues at coordinate 2,015 of JBDLIF010000329.1, forward strand.
GCCTCATCAGCCGCACCCATTTCGCCCGCTACCTGGTGAAGCTGGGCGCCGCGGCTGACGAACGTACGGTTTTCAAACACTTTCTGGTCAACGGCAAACCGGGATATGTGGCAGGTCAGTGGGCCTCTCTCGAGGACACTCTCGACTGGATTCATGCAGCCGGCGGGCAGGCGGTGATCGCCCATCCCGCCCGTTATAAAATGACCCGCTCCAAACTGCGCCGCCTGTTGCGGGAGTTCGTCGAGTTGGGGGGTGAGGGGATCGAGGTGATCTCGGGCAGTCACAGCCGGGATGACAGCCATGTCATGGCAAAACATGCCAGGGAGTTTGGCCTGCTGGCATCGGCCGGTTCCGACTTTCACTCACCCGATTATCCCTGGATTACCCTGGGTCGCCTGCCGCAACTGCCCGATGGCTGCCGGCCTATCTGGCACGACTGGGTGCTTCCCACCAATACAACAAAATCCGCCACGGGGATATAGCTTCAGCGATGGCCCAGTTTTTTCAAATTCATCCCGATAATCCTCAGCCGCGCCTGATAAAACAGGCTGTCTCGATCCTGCGGCAGGGAGGGCTGATGGTCTATCCCACCGATTCCAGCTACGCCCTGGGTTGTCAGATCGGTGACAAGCATGCGATGGAGCGGATTCGCCGTCTGCGCAGGCTGGATGAAAAGCACGATTTCACCCTGGTCTGCCGGGATCTGACCGAGATTTCCCACTACACCAAGATCGGCAACCAGGACTATCGTCTGCTGAAAACCCTCACCCCCGGCCCCTATACCTTCATTCACAAGGCGACCAAACAGGTACCCCGCCGCCTGCAGCACGCGAAACGCAAGACCATCGGTATTCGGGTACCGGACAATGCGATCGTCAGTGCACTGCTGGCCGAACTGGGTGAGCCGATCATGAGTTCGACCATGATCCTGCCGGGGGAGGAGATGCCCCTGACCGATCCCTATGAGATGCGAACACTGCTCGATAATGCGGTTGATCTGATCATCGATGGGGGCTATTGCGGCTTTGAACCCACCACGGTGGTGTTGATGACCGAGGATCTTCCCCAAGTGCTCAGGGCAGGGAAGGGAGATACCTCCCTGTTCGAGGTATAATCCTAGAAACGGCAATTGACCGCTATGTGTTTCATGCAAGGTACTGAGATGACTAACATCTTCAACATATCATTCGGTCACTTATTGGGTGACGCCGCTACGCTACCCGATGCACGCCCCGTGCTGCGGCGCCTGGCGTCGTTGCGGCTCGTCGCAATAGCAACGGCTATTACTCCTCACCGCGCCTTGCCAGACACCACACGGGACGCACCTTGGGTACCGTCCAACTGCCGTTTCTAGGATATCCATGTTGAGTCTCTACCAGAAAATCGCCGTCCTGGCGTTGCCCATCCTCTTCGCCATCACCGTGCATGAGGCCGCCCATGGCTGGATGGCAAAGCGCCTGGGGGACCGGACCGCTGAGATGCTGGGCCGGGTCACCCTCAATCCGCTCAAGCATATCGATCTTGTCGGTACCGTATTGGTGCCCCTGCTGGTCTTCTTCATGAGTGGTTTCGTGTTCGGCTGGGCCAAGCCGGTACCGGTCAACTACAACAATCTGCACAATCCACGCCGTGATACGGCGCTGGTGGCACTGGCGGGGCCGGGGGCCAATC
>JBDLIF010000330.1:0-3675 GCA_039714955.1 Pseudomonadota bacterium
ACCACCAATCCTTGAGCTTGGTGCTGCTCTTCAACCGATACACCGGTTTCCCCCGGTGGCTGCATTGGGGTGCCGGCAGCCCCTTGGTGTGACGGCTCATCTCCGCGGTTTCGAACTCCATGACCTCAAGGCAATCCTCGAACAGCCCCTCGCCGAGCAGTTGATGGGTCTCATCTTCCGGTTTGCGCAGCACCAGCTCGCCATAGGTCAGGGTCGTACCGAACCAGAAGTCCCTGGGGTCCGGTTCAATGATGCGACGAATCTTGCGCAGGGAGGGCAGCCACATCAGCATGTTCGAGCTGCGATCCGGGTCAAGATAGTCGGTCAACAGGATGCCCGTACCCCTGGACTTGCCGGAGGTGAGTATCGCCATCCGGATCGAAGCGATAGCCTGATTCGCGGGGCTGTTGTTTACATAGGTTTCGAAACTGCTGACACTGGGCTTGCGCCCTGAGGTCCGTCTCTCCAACGGAGCCCGGTTGATGATCAACGCGACCTCATCCTGGTTACGCTTACTCAACGCATTGCGCACCAGACCGCCCTGAACCACCAGGTGTACCTGTTCGGCGATCTGTTCCGCGTTCAATGGACCTTCAGGGTAGGGGGGGATTGGCTGCGCGTAGACCGGCAGGCCGAGGCAGATAATCGCGAGAAATATCAAAAGGCTTCGATGACTTGGCATACGGAAGACTCTGCCACGAGTGGAAACATCAAACAAGGTCAAGCGGTGGCAGGCGCTGGGCTTTTTAAGTTTCCATGGTGGCATTATTTGAAGAGGTCCTCTGCCGCCTTAAACAGGTCATCCTGTGAGGGTTGCCCCGAGTTTGAAACCTCAGGTGATGTAGGTTCGAAGTAACCGCAGAAGTTGGCTCTCTCCTTGTCCATCACCTCATCAGCAATGGGTTCCAGGCAGCTGTTGGGTCTGCCGGAGGCATAGAAACGACAGTTTTTGCAGACGTGGGTGTATTTCCTGCAGCCGGGGCAGGTCGATTCCCGATGGTAGCCATCTTCTCCGAGGCCCTGCCCGCAGTTCCAGCAGCTACCTGATACCTGTTCGCTCATTGTTCATCCCCAAAATGTAGGGCGGAAAAGCGCAGCGCCTTCCGCCAATCCGCCTTAATGGTGTTCCGACACCATATTAATGGTGTACTTGGGGATCTCAATAACCAGGTCTTCATCTCCCACCATTGCCTGACAGCTCAGGCGGGATTCAGGCTCCAGGCCCCAGGCCTTGTCGAGCAGATCCTCTTCCGCCTCCTCCGCCTCCTGCAGGGAGTCGAAACCTTCCCGGATGATCACGTGGCAGGTGGTGCAGGCGCAGGATTTCTCACAGGCGTGTTCGATCTCGACACCATGCTGCTGGGCCGCGTCACAGATGGTGATACCGGGCTCGACATCGAATGCAGCGCCTTCCGGACAGATCTCTTCATGAGGCAAAAAAATCAACTGAGGCATGGCTTTCTCCCGGAAAGATCACTCAAAGTCTTTAACATTACGGCCCGACATGGCCGCCTGGATGCTCTGGTTCATGCGCCGTTCCACAAAGAATCCACAGACCTTCTCCAGGGCTTCAATGCCGTTTTTGATCTCTTTGCCGTCATCAGATCTGGCAATCGACCGCAGTCCGTTCAAGGCCACTTCGACCTGTTGTCGCTCTTCGTTATTCAGCAGGCGGTCACCATCCGCCATCATCGCGGCCTCCAGGGCCTCGATCACCCGATCCGCCTCCACCTGCTGCTCCCGCAGGCCGCGGGCCTGCATGTCATCCTGGGCATGCGCCATGGAGTCACGCAACATGGTCTCGATCTCGCTATCCGTCAGACCGTAGGAGGGTTTGACCTCAATATTGGCCTGTACGCCGCTGCTCTGCTCCACGGCCGAAACACTCAGCAGGCCATCGGCATCCACCACAAAGGTAACCCGGATACGCGCGGCACCGGCCACCATCGGCGGAATGCCTCGCAGCTCGAAACGGGCCAGGGAGCGGCAGTCACTGATCAGTTCCCGCTCGCCCTGCACCACATGGACCGCCATCGCGGTCTGGCCGTCCTTGAAGGTGGTGAACTCCTGGGCTCGCGCCACCGGGATGGTGGTGTTGCGGCTGACCAGCTTCTCCGACAGCCCACCCATGGTCTCAATGCCCAGAGAGAGGGGAATCACATCCAGCAGCAGCATCTCGTCATCCGGCTTGTTGCCGGCCAGGATATCCGCCTGAATGGCGGCTCCCACCGCCACCACCCGGTCTGGGTCTATATCCACCAGGGGTTGTGAGCCGAACAGCTCGCCGACCTTCTCCCTGACCCGGGGCACCCGGGTGGACCCCCCCACCATGACCACATCCTGGACCTCGTCTGCGTCCACCCCCGCATCCCGTATGGCGCGGCGGCAGGCAATCAGGGTCTTCTGGATCAGGGAGTCGATCAGTTCATTGAACTGGGCGCGTTCGAGACGACCCTGCCAATGACTGCCGTCCGCCAGCTCGATCTTGATCTCCGTGCTTTCAGCGTCACTGAGGACCTCTTTGGCGGCGCAGGCATCCCGCATCAGGCGACGCATCTGAGCATGATCCGCGTCGTCCTGAATCCCCGCCTGCCGCATGATCCATTCCGCCACCACTCGATCGAAATCGTCACCGCCCAGGGCGGAGTCGCCACCGGTGGCCATTACCTCGAAGACCCCCTTGTGCAGCCGCAGGATGGAGACATCGAAGGTGCCGCCACCCAGATCATAGATGGCATGCACCCCTTCAGCGCCCTTATCCAGACCATAGGCCACTGCCGCCGCGGTAGGCTCGTTGAGCAGGCGGAAGACATGCAGGCCGGCCAGTTTGGCGGCATCCTTGGTGGCCTGACGCTGGGCATCGTCGAAATAAGCGGGCACCGTGATGACAACTCCCGTCAGCGCTCCACCCAGGGTATGCTCGGCCCGTTGTGTCAGTACCTTGAGGATCTCGGCGGATACCTCTACCGGGGTGACCGCACCAGCTGTGGTATGGATGCGGGGTACGCTCCCCTCTTCCTGGATGAACTCGTAGGGCAGGCGATTGCCCAGGGTCTTGAGCTCCTCCACACCGCGCCCGATAAGCCGTTTCGCGGAGGCAATGGTATTCAGGGGATCTTCCGTGGCAACGGCCCTGGCGGCATAACCCACCTCCACATGATGATCACCCAGATATCGCACCACGGAGGGCAACAGATGGCGGCCTTCGTCGTCCGCCAGGGTGGCGGCCCCGCCACTGCGCACACTGGCCACCAGTGAGTTGGTGGTACCCAGATCGATCCCGGCCGCCAGCCTATGCTGATGGGGCGCCTGAGCCTGGCCGGGCTCGGCAATCTGCATTAGTGCCATCTTTCACCATCCACGATCTCGTTTTGTACCCTTTATACGTTACAACACACGCGTTGATCTGTCAGGAAATCTCGTCTTCGATTTCCGCTTCCACCGACTCTGCCTCTCTGCGCAGTTTCTGCAGAAAACGCAGCTTGCGCAGAATCTCCCGCGCCGCTTCCAACTGGTCCGGCGTGGCTGATTCAAACTGCACCGCCATCTGTCCCACCAGGGTCTTGATCTGCTTGTTGATCCGGCCAGCCAGATCAAGGATTGACGCATAGGGATCGGCCTGCTCTCTGATCCCCGCCAACTCCTCCCGCAGATCCATCTGTTCCATGAGGAAGG
>JBDLIF010000331.1:0-3649 GCA_039714955.1 Pseudomonadota bacterium
ATCTGAAGAGATGATAGCCGCGGCCTCCTGGAGAAATGCGGCATACATGAATCGGAAACCACCGCCACCGGTACCGATCTCTTCCTGCATCCTGACGATATGCCCGAGAAAGAGGTTGGCGTATCTGGGCTCCGCATCGGTCAGTTTTTCGATTCTGCGGGCCACTCGGCGTATCCCGTTCACGCCGGCTATCGGCACCGGACTGCGACTGCCATTGATCCGGGTGGTCAGTTTAATCGCCTTGGGAATCAGTCGCTTGAAATCGATCTCAGTGGGAACCGAGACCGGATAGTAGATCAACCCCTTCGGCGCCAAGGCCCCCTTGGCGAATCGGGCCTTCCGCAGACTTTTGGCATCCGTGCTGACCAGGTGGGAGAAGACCGGATCGCTGATCCGGTACTCCGAACCATCACGCCGATAGACCAGCAGGTTATGGGCGTTGAAATGGAAGCGCATATCCTGGGGAAAATAGGGCAGAAAGAAGACCGATGTCTGTAACCCAACCACCTTGTCCTGTTCGAGCAGTCGATCCAGCTCCCGCATACCCTCGTCCTGGTTGCGGAACTTCCTGAACGCCATCGACAGTCCAGCGATGCGCCGGGACAACAGGCGGATGATCATGCGCGGTGGTATGCGATAGGCGATCAGCGGCAATCCATTGATCTTCACCATCGGCAGATAGGCAAAGGCAAGTCCACTCGCCAGACCAAAGGCCATGGGCTCTGAAACATCTAGGCCATGATGCCGCAGAATGGCGGACATGACGCCCGTTTCACAGTGAGCCGCATGCTGGTGATTGAAGGCGTCAGTCATTGTGTTCCGGTAATTTTTTCAAGGTATCCCTATCCAGTCCCAGCACATCCGCATAGCGTTCGAGTTTCTCGGCTGGAAGACGGGCAAAACGTTCGGGACTGAAATCCCGCTTGACCATCCATTGAAAACGCCCGATGGCCTGGGCCAGCATGGCAAGATCCATGCGCTGGTCGTACATATGAAATTCCAGGGTCGATGTCTGGCCGGCGGCAGCCCGGGCATAGGCCTCCCTGGCCTGGCGATGGATCTCATCGATGGCCTGCTCCAGCACGACCTCTTCCGCATCCCAACCGGATGTCCGCGCGGATTCGATCCTGCCTGAATCCGACTTGGCATAGAGGAGCTTAGTCTCCCCTTGCATGGAGCTGTTGTTGTCCTGGGGTATATCCTTGATCTTCATTGCACCTTCAGCAGCATGAATGAGCTGGAGAAACGCCCGCTTTCCGGCACGAAACAGAGCAGCCTGTCACCACTCTCCAACCGCCCGGACTTGGCGAGTTCATCCAGCATGATATAGATAGACGCAGCCCCGGTGTTGCCCTTGGTGGCCAGATTGGTAAACCAGCGCTCCTTGGGGATCATGAAATCCATCTCGAGCAGGGTCTCGTAGACCTTTTCATAGAAGAACATCGAGGAGATATGGGGCAGAAAATAGTCGATCTCATCGGCCTTGATGCCGGTTTTCCCGATCACCTTCTCCAGAGTCCGCCGCACGGTAAAGGGTACGATATTTTCATTCAGCAGCTTGACATCCTGCTTGACGGTCAACACCGAGTGATCGATCAACGCATGTTGATCGAACAACCGCCAACTCTTGAGGCTTCCGTCTTCGCGCTTTTCCGCTCCGGCGTACATGCAGGTTGCCAATTCGTTGGCATAGGAGCTGATCTCGATCCATTCGATCGCGATGACCGGTTGATCGGCTCGTTGCACCGGCGAACCCTCCAGCAGAAAGGCACCGGCGCCATCCGACAGCATCCAGCGCAGAAAATCCTTTTCAAAGGCGATCTCCGGGCTCTTTTTCAGGCTCTCCAGCTTTTGGCGTGATTCGCTCTCGAAATGTTTCGCCTGCAGAATCGGTGACGCGAGTTCCGAACCTGTCGAGACCACCCGGTCAAATTCGCCGCTCTTGACCCCGAGATAGGCGTATTTCAATGCCGATATGCCGCTCAGGCAGATCCCTGCTGTCGATATGACTTCACAGGGGCCATTCTGCAACTCACCGTGCACCATCACGCCATGGCTCGGCATGACCTGATCCGGCATCGAGGTGCCGGTCACCAGACATTCGATGCGATCCAGATCCGCCTGCGAAGCAAATAAAGCCCTGATGGTTATCGCGGTCATCTCCGCATTGGTGTAGCTGGGCTCTCCGCTTGCCGGATCGATCGCATAGTAGCGCTGCTTGATGCCATTGCTGCGCAATACCAAGCGCCTGGCCCGTGAGGGCCTGCCACCCACCATACCGAGGACCGACTCGATCTGGTCGTTCTCTACGGGTTCGTTAGGCAGGAAGGCCGCTGTATTGGTTATATAGACGCTCATTTCGTACAACCAAACATAGCCATCCTCTCACTGCCTGAACCAGAGGGTGCCTCATAATAGGCCTTGGACTGCCGGTGCCGTTCTCTCATCAGGGGAACCAACAGCTTTTTCAACAGCATGGCAAGAGGTACAATCGTAACGATCATCAGTATCAGGAATACCACATAGACAGTCAGCACCGGGATGCGCCTGGCATCTCCCTGTTGACCCACCTTGCGGATCAATTTACCCCAAACCTTAAAACTGCGATAACCCGCCTTTTCCGATTGAATCTGACTGATGTCCGCCTCAACCGCCTTCAGGCCATACAGCAGCGGTCTGTCACCCTGCTCCAGGTCACGCGCCAGGGCCGCTTCGATCGCCTTGCCAAAACGGCAGGCCGCATGGATATCGGGCTGGGAAATACCCGCTGGGGGAAACCGCCAGAAGGCAGCCTTTTTCCCTGTCAACAGCCATCGTGGCGTGGTGACGAATGATGCCAGCGCGGAACCCTGATCGGTCAACACCACATTATCGAGCAGGCGAGCGCCACAATCGGACAGCAATTGCTTCATCGTCTCCTGGGCCCGGCTCCACATATTCCTGCAACCGATGACCGTGATGACCGGCTTGTCCCTTAACAGTTGGTTCGCCGCCCTGCTTTTGAGAAACGCGGTGATAGGCAAAGAGGGTGCCAGAAACCAGACCTGATAGGCCAGAATGATCAGATCGAATTCCTCCGAGGAGCTGACGGACAACGGCTTGATCGGCGGGGGATCGAGGGCAACGCACTCGGGAAAGACATCGAGAAAGCTGAAAAAAGACCAGGGATAGGGGAAGGTTTGTTCCGGCTCAAGGGTCTCGACCACAAGCTCAACAGCCTCCGCATCCTCCAGGGGACGGCAGATGGACGCCACGACATCGGAAAGCTGTCCGGTCTGAGAATACTGAACAACAAGGATCTTTTTCATATCAAACGGGAGGATCGATCAAGAAGATGACTTCCAATGTTATTTTTCTGGCTGCCTGCGTGCGTCCGCGAAGCAGTCTGCCTCCCAATCAGCCGTCTGTCAATGTGGAAATAACAAGGCCATACAGCCTCCCTGAGAGGGTGCAGAAAAAGGCGGCGCCCGATGCAGTCCAGGGATGGGCTTTTTACAACTCAAGTTTCGGAATTCAAACGGGGAGCGGAGAGGGAGATAGCGTTTTGAGACACGCTGTTAATACTATCCCTGTACGCTCGACCGCGGCCTTCCATGGCCGCGGACGTCCTCAAAACGCTATCTCCCTCTCCGCTTGATTTCTCATTGGA
>JBDLIF010000332.1:0-3644 GCA_039714955.1 Pseudomonadota bacterium
TGATGGAGCGACTTCTGCCATTGGATAATGCCCGCATCCTGGAGTTGGGTTGTGGTGGTGCCTGGACCACTCGGCAGCTGGCGGAACGACATCCCTCATCCAGGTTTATCGCTACCGAGGTGGACCGGGTTCAGCACATGCAGAACCTGCAGCTTGGTTTGTCCAACGTGGAGTTTCGCCTGGAGGGTGCACAGGCGATATCCGAGCCGGACAACAGTTTCGATATCGGCTGGATCTACTGCAAAAGCCGGTGGATTGAGTGGCCTCCGAACCTAAAATTGCAATCTAATTTATCAGTTAGTTAGTAACTAGCGTTATTATTGTTGCTTGCAGTTAAACCATGTCCCTGTTTAAATGGGAATCATTTGCATTTACGGCCGAGTTTCCGATGGCATCGATGAGTATTTCTGAAGAACCTGGTGGAGAACTGATCTCTTTGGCCTACCTGCCGGTCGGCAGGCGTGCCCGAATTGAAGAGATGGCCGGTGGACGCCAGATGATCCGTCGGCTGCTCAGTCTTGGCTTGCGCGTCGGCTCTGAGGTAGAGGTGGTGCAGCATCGCGGACGCGGGGTCGTGGTGGCCAGCCATGGCATCAGGGTGGCGCTGGGAGGTGGAGTGGCCGAAATGCTGCTGATGTTACCAATCGAATCGGCCAGCGAAGAGTGAGCCTATCCCATGGCCTGTAGTTGTGAAGGGGGTAGTACTCAGCCTCCCGCCAGGCCGTCTGGTCCCAGAGGTCTGACCATCGCACTGGCGGGCAATCCCAATTGTGGCAAGACGGCCCTGTTCAACGCCCTGACCGGCATCCGCCAACGCACAGGTAACTGGCCGGGGGTGACGGTGGACCGCAAGGAAGGACGCTTCGATCTGGATGGCGAGGAGATCATCGCCATCGATACCCCCGGCATCTACTCCCTGGACGCCTCCTCCCTGGATGAGCAGGTCACCCGCGACTATCTGCTGTCCCGAGATGCGGACCTCATCGTGAATATCGTGGATGCCTCCAACCTGGAGCGAAATCTCTACCTCAGCGTGCAGATGCTGGAGATGGGGGTGCCGCTGATGATCGCCCTCAACATGATGGATGTGGCGCGCCACCGGGGTATCGACATCGACATCGGTAAACTGAGTCAGGAGATCGGCTGTCCGGTGGTGCCCATCGTGGCGGTGACCGGTGAGGGCATCATCAAGCTAAAGAGCGCCATGCAGGACCTGGCGGCCGGTACAGTGGCGGGTGGTTTTGCCCTGGCCCAGGATGAGGCGGTGGAACAGGCCATCACCGACATGGAACCTCTGCTGGCCTGCGAGGCCGATAGCGCCAAGCGGCGCTGGCTGTTGTTGAAGATGCTGGAGGATGACGATTTCGCCCTGCAACATGCCGACAACCAACTGCGCCAGCAGGTTAAGCATTGGCAGCAGGCGATTATGCATCGTGTCAACGAGGACCCGGACCTCTTCATCGCCGATACCCGCTATAGCCATGCCCATGCCCTGGCGCAGACCGTGGTCAAGGAGAGTGGCCGGGTGGGCAAGACCAAGAGTGACCGGATCGACAAGGTGGTGTTGAACCGGATCTTCGGTATCCCGGTGTTTCTCGCGGTGATGTATCTGATGTTCATGTTCACCATCAACATCGGGACTGCTTTCGTCGATTTTTTCGATCAACTGGCGGGTACGTTGCTGGTCGATGGCGTCGGCCACGTTATGACCCAATGGGGGCTGCCGGAGTGGCTTGTGGTGGTGGTGGCAAACGGCATCGGCGGCGGATTGCAGGTGGTGGCCACTTTCATACCGATCATTGGTTTTCTTTACCTGTTTCTTTCAATGCTTGAAGATTCGGGTTATATGGCTCGGGCGGCCTTCGTCATGGATCGGTTTATGCGCCTGGTCGGATTGCCAGGCAAGTCTTTCGTGCCGATGCTGGTGGGGTTCGGTTGCAACGTACCCGCCATCATGGCGACGCGAACGCTCGAAAGTCAGCGTGACAGGCTTCTCACTAACGTCATGAATCCTTTTATGTCTTGCGGTGCGCGGCTGCCTGTTTATGCGTTGTTCGCGGCAGCATTTTTTCCGGTCGGTGGACAAAACCTGGTTTTCGGCTTGTATCTCACGGGAATCGCTGTGGCTGTGCTAACCGGCTTGATCATGAAGAATACCCTGTTTAAGGGTGAATCAGCGCCGTTTGTGATGGAGCTGCCCTCGTAGCATATGCCGACGCTGCGGGGCGTTTTTGTGCGCACATGGGGCCGCCTCAATACCTTTTTGTTTCGTGCCGGAAAGGTCATCGTGCCCATGGTTCTGGTGCTCAATTTTCTGAACGCGGTGGGCACCGACGGCAGTTTCGGGCAAGAGAACAGCGACAAATCGGTGTTGAGCCAGATCGGTCGGAATATCGCGCCGGCCTTCGGTCCGATGGGGCTGGACGAGGAGAACTGGCCGGCCACGGTAGGTATCTTTACGGGTGTGCTGGCGAAGGAAGCCGTTGTCGGCACATTGGATGCGCTCTACAGCCAGATGGCCGAAGATATTCAACTGGTGGAAGCGGCGCGAGAGAGTGCGCAAGTGTTCGATTTGAAGGCTGGATTGATCGCGGCGGCCGAGACGATTCCGGAAAATCTCGCTGCCGTTGCCGATCGACTACTCGACCCGCTTGGACTGGACATCGGTGATGTGAGCGACATCAAGTCGGCGGCCGAAGAACAAGAAGTCATCATCGGCACCTTTGCCGCCATGCAGGCTCGGTTCGACGGACAGGCCGGGGCTTTCGCCTATCTGCTTTTCATTCTATTGTACGCTCCTTGTGTGGCGGCTACAGCCGCCATCTACCGCGAATCCGGCAGGGGTTGGGCTGTTTTCGTGGTTTGCTGGACCACCGGGATCGCATATATGATGGCGACCATGGCTTATCAAGCTGGCACTTTCAGCCGTCATCCGGCCCAATCGGTTTCCTGGAGTGGCGCGATGCTTCTGATCTTTGGCTGCATTGTTTTGGGCATGAGAGTGATGGGGCACACGAAAGGCAAGGTGGGGCGGTCCCTGGCGACGGACAGTCTCTGACCTTGCCGGGCGGCACGAGTTTACATGGGAGTTGCTGATGATACTTTCGGACATGAGACGTTATTTGATGGAGAACCGGCGAGTGCCGCTGACGGATCTTGCCAATCGTTTCGACATGGAGCCAGACGCCATTCGGGGAATGTTGGGGAAATGGATTGCGAAGGGCAAAGTCCGCAAACTCGCCGTTGATTCGGCTTGTGGGAGCGGTTGTTGTAAGTGCGATCCGGTAGCGACCGAACTCTATGAATGGGTCGAGTGATTCGTTGTTTTGCACGGCACCACCCGGGGGCCTCTTCTCGTCACATTCTCCGAATGTGGCATCGGTGCGGTGACGCGTCGGCAGTTAGTTCTTTTACCGGCCGCGGTCCCGCGCTTCACGCACCCGGGACGGACGTGTGAATAGGGTTTTGATTTCCAAACCGTCCCCCTCGACCTGACTGGTTTTTACCATGCCTATCCGGTTGACCCCTAAAGCCCGCGCCGCTAAACTTTCCGGGCTCGTCGCGCACATGGCGCGGTCGGATTTGAGGCTCAGCGGATGGTCCCCCCTCCTGGCTATACCACTCCGAAGTCCCTCCCGGACTTC